>LJTS01000233.1 GCA_001304425.1 Betaproteobacteria bacterium SG8_40 | reverse complement strand
TGGCCGCGTGTTCAGCAGTGTGATCGAGTTGCTCAGGGAGGAGGGAAAAACCGAGACAGAGACTAGAAAGGAGGCGTTTGAAAGCTTCGTTCGCTACTGTAATGCAAAGACTCGGCGCGAGAAATTCCGTCTCATTGTAAACAGATAAGAGATAGGCTGGCGCTTCCGTAGCTCGATACAGTTACCCTTCAAAGGATGGTTTATGCCCTGGGTGTGCCCCCGGCCCCCGGCAGGACCACAACATGAGTGCCAAGCGGAACCCGATCGTAGAGATCGATAACGTCCGGCGCGAGGCTCTCGGCGCAAAGCTGAGGTCAATGAGCCCCAGAGCGTTCGGATAATGCTCCGATTAAAGAACGCCCATTGTAATTGCCATTATCAACGCTACCGACCCTAGAGCCAATATATAGTAGAGTGGAAGCTGTAATGGATGGATTATGGGAATTTGATCTTTCATCGAAATCCTCTGCGACTTTGTCAAAGTTCGATTACGGCGGCAGAGAGGGTGGCTTGGCCACCTTCGGCAACAACCGACCTGACCGCAGCCTCCGCGCTGTCGCGAGCCTCTTTCTCGGAGAGAAAATCCCCGTAAAATCGGCGGTCCTTGGTGACCTCCCAAATGCCTGAGCGGTGTCTCAATCCGAACACAAGCGCTGGGCTATCGGATATTTCGGGCGGTGCCACCAATCGTCGCTCCGCTTGCTTTGGATTCCGGAAATTTTGCGGAGCGCGAATTCTCAGCCCTCTAGGCTGCTCGCCGAGACGCACGATCTCCCTAATAAAGCGCTCCGCATAGGAAGCCGTGTCTATATAATTCTGTTCCTGGTGGGCCACATGAATAGGATCGGTGAATGTGGCGCTCAAGCGATCGATGAACCTCGGTTCGGTTTCCGCCATATGGGCGATGAGCGCCTGCAAGATACGATCAAGGACGAGAACACGTCTTTCCAAATCGGTCGTTTCGACCGCGGTGTCTCGCCTGACGTTCTCCCGCCCCTCCGGGTGCGTCGAAACGATATGATCAGCACCGCTGTATTGCCGCTCTGGCCCGTCCTCCGCCGCTGTCGGATTCGGCACCTTCACGTGCCGCTCTCCAGCCGTTTGATCCAGATCCGTGCGTTGAACTAGTTCGTCATTCAGCCTCACAGAGGCCGATGCAGGCTTTGCGATTATCATGATTGTCCCCTTTCAAGGGGTATGCATCGTCGCCAAGATCGGACAGCGATGATCCATTTAGTCAGATAGGGGGTAAAGCAAGCGAAACAAGCTCAGCCTACAGAATAAGATCCTTTTTCGGCAATCTTTGAACAAAAAAAGCATGAAATCGGACACATATGGCTAATAATATTCCAATAAAATTAAAAATAATTTTTGTAATATTTTGGAATTTACAATTTTGGGGCGATGTAAAATAAACGAAAATTAGCCTTGAAGAATGTGAAACATAATTCATTTAGTAGAGGCAGGCGGATTTTTCCTGTATAAAATAAGGGTATTTCAGATGACCATTCACGTTCAGCCCTCCTCCGAAAATTCTCAAGGCATGGAAAAACCTGGTGAAATGACTGCACCAGCCAACGATCAGAAGAAGCCGGCGCCTGTCCAATCGCCGGTTCAACCGGCTCCCGCGAAGCGTTAGCAATCCAGCGTTAGGGCGTTGCGGTTCGCACCGCTCTGCCCTTTCTCGCCGCCTTACCCCGCGAAACGGGGCAACGCAACCGATATGTCGGGCAGAGAAATGCGGGAGCATCAATTCGTCATCGACGATTGATCCAAGTTCAACGAACACAAACGGCTCGTCGCTCAACAAGGCACCGGGTGCGGGCGAGCTAAGCCAAATCAATTAATTGTAGCGCCGCACAGCTGGTTGGATCTCAACGAATTTCGCCGCAATGAACTGATTTCCCGTTCGGGCCAACCGATATTTCCCACCATACTGTCGGATGAGCGCTGGCGTTCGGCAGACCACCTGTGCCGAGCACGACGCGTCAAAGTCACGGCAAAGACGAGGTTAAATGATGATCAACCCGGTAGCGATTAATGCTCGGCTCGAGGTGATCGTAGACGCTCTTGGACTACCGTATTCCGAATTCGAGAACGCAGCGAACGGCGGTACTAATGGAATTCTCAGCTTTGCTGAAAGGCACGGGCAAAGCTTGGACTGGATTATTCTTGGTGATGTTCGACCGATGCTCCTGCGCGGCAACCGCACCAGTTGATCGCCGGCGACTTTTTCGCTCACAATCGCCCTCTGATCCCGGCCACGGAAAACGCGCTGTCGCTGGTTTCGTCCTTGCGCGAGCGGCTCCGGAACTAAGCCTGTCGGCCTCGATCGCTTGTGCGTCGCCGGGCGCGAAAGTGAAAGAAGCGGCCATCTTTGCCATCCACGAGTCGGAAGGTTGCCATCTCCGAAAAGCATCACGTTACAGCAAGGACCCACGTTTGCCGGGGCGGAGCCACGCAAGTCCTGACCGCTTCTCCACAGTATTTGGACCTGATCTTTCCGCGATCCCGCAAGGGGCGTAGCTCCGACGAGAAGGCGCGCGCCCCGAGTTAAATCGATGCGCTCCTCTGAACGAATTGCTGTTCCGCCGACACCGCGCCAAACGGCGTAACGGCGAAGAAAGAATGTCAAATCGTGTGCGGCCCTGCGATCTCCGCCACTGGGCGCGTGTTTCTGCCGATGACGACCGTATGATCACTCGCCACGAGATTTGTCTGTACCATGCTTGAAGCCAGCCAAGACCTTCCCCGCGAAATCGCCGACCGCATTACCAAGCCTTTCGCGCGGTTTCTAAGGATTGAAGCTGCATCTGGTATCCTGCTGCTCGTCGCTGCTCTGGCTGCGCTGGGCCTGGCGAATTCCCCATGGTCAAGCCATTTCCTGTCGTTCTGGGAAATACCGATCGGCCTTCATTTCGGAACGCTGGATTTCAGCCGCTCTCTGCAGCACTGGGTCAACGACGGCTTGATGACCTTCTTCTTCTTCGTCGTTGCACTGGAGCTGAAAAGGGAGCTCGTGCTCGGCGAGCTGCGAAATCTGCGGACAGCAGCGCTGCCGTTCGCCGGGGCGCTTGGTGGGATGGTAGTTCCGGTCGCTCTCTATCTCGCGCTCATGATCGGACAGACCGGTGTGCACGGCTGGGGCACGGTGATGGCCACAGACACAGCTTTTGTCATCGGGTGCCTTGCACTGTTTGGTCCACGCATTCCGCCAAGCCTGCGTCTTTTCTTGCTGTCCTTGGCGATCTTCGACGACGTGGGAGCAATCTTGGTTGTGGCTGTAGGATACGGCGAAACTTTGAACTGGCTTGCGCTTGCACTTGGCACGCTGGTCGTTGCCGCAGTTGCGGGGCTGGCGCGACTGGGTATCCGGAGCGTGCCCGTCTATTTTTTCTTCGGTGCCGCGATCTGGTTGTGCTTCGACGCCTCAGGCATCCACGCGACAGTGGCTGGTGTTGTGTTGGGCCTGATGACGCCGACGCGAGTGTGGGTCAGTGACGAACGTCTGCGCAATATTCTAGGGCGTGTGCTGACGCAGCCGAAGCACGAAGAGGTAAACGGGCATGGCCCGGACCGAAGCGATCTTCGCCGGGCCGGAAGAGCGGTAACTGAATCGCTCTCCCCCGTGGAGCGGCTAGAATTGATGCTCCATCCTTGGGCTGGGTTCTTAATCATGCCGATCTTCGCACTGGCCAATGCCGGCGTAGAAATTTCCGGTGCGGACATCGGACAGCAAGTGTCGGTAGCTATTTTCTTGGGGCTGGTGCTTGGCAAGCCGATCGGCGTACTGGCCTTCAGCTGGCTCGCCGTGCGCCTTGGTCTTGCCGTTCGGGCATCCAGCCTGAGTTGGTCATTCCTGGCCGCCGGTGCTTTCCTGACCGGGATCGGGTTTACCATGTCACTGTTCATCGCCGGTCTAGCCTATTCTCCCGCTACGCTAGACGCTGCCAAGCTTGGTATCTTGGGAGGATCCACGATTTCCGCAGTCATTGGCCTCTCGATACTAGTCGCACTGACATTGCAGAGGCTTTCGCCTCCGACGGAGTGTTCGCCATGATTCGTTCGATGTCGATGGCGGAATACCCAACACCAACCAAGATGCAAAAGATCATGGGCCCGGTCGTCGCCTACCGAACCGTTCCGTTTTCGCCGAAGGGAATCAGGGAGATCGAGTAAGTCCTCAACTATAGGTCGGCGTTACTGCCAGCGGGGTGAAGCCTTCGACAACCACCGCATGAGTCTGTTGATGGCGCATTTCGGCCGCGTTAGCGGCTGAGAAGTGCTTCCGAACATCCCCCTATATCGGCCGCTTCAGGCACTGTGGCAAACGGGTGAATTTTTGACTCAGCGTCAGGTTCGCAACGGCGAAAGTCCATCTACTGGGAGCGGAGCGCCCTCGCCTTGGCGGCAGGCGAAGTAAAACTCGGCATGATACCAGCCGTCGGCCTCCAGCCCAGTCGGGTCGATGCTAAGCGCTGCTAGGCGGGCAAGTACCTCCTGTCTCTCATCGGGGCCGGCAAATCGGCGCTGGCGGTATGTCCGACCGCGTTGGCGGTAGACAACATACCCATGCGAGCGCAGCATCGTTGTGATATCGCTGATTGGGAACATACGCAGGGCGAACAACGCAAACCAGGGTGAACGCTCTGCACAATCGAGAATACGAGAGAAGGTCGGCGCGCCGACATAGCCGATTGCTCCGGTCGAGATAACGATATCGGTTTCTGCAAGTAGCTCTTTATCCTCGACCGTCGGCGGGACTAGCTCAAGGTTCGTCGCAAGTCCGGCGTTGATAATTCCAATCTCTGCGGCATAGTCGAGGGCCTCACCGGCCACATCGAGGCCGACGACCTTGGTCTCCCGGTCAAGGCGCATCTCGGAAAAAAGCTTACGATCGCGCATCACGAGTTCGCTTCGCGACAAGTCCCCGCTCGATTTTTGGGCGTAAAGACGAAAGAGGTCAGGTAGGCTGACTTTGTAATTGAGGATTGCTGCGTTGACACCGTACGAAGACCCGACGTCGAGAAGGGTGACTTGACTTTGCTCGCGGCTTTGCCGTCGCGCTTTGATCACGGTGCGAAAATTCGCCTCGGCGAGTGCAGGGATCTGATAGTCCAGATCATAGAGTGTCTGATAGTAGCGGCGAGGATCAGGTCTGTCGTAGATCGCGCCTAAATCAATCTTCCCGGTTTCGTCCAGGTCGAACGGCGTT
>LJTS01000232.1 GCA_001304425.1 Betaproteobacteria bacterium SG8_40 | reverse complement strand
ACCTCCGGACGCCACGCAGTCATC
The DNA here is from genome assembly GCA_001304425.1 of Betaproteobacteria bacterium SG8_40. Taxonomy (GTDB): domain Bacteria; phylum Pseudomonadota; class Gammaproteobacteria; order Burkholderiales; family Eutrophovitaceae; genus SG8-40. Next base: position 5,192 of record LJTS01000232.1, on the reverse strand, counting down.
AGCTGTGCCTGCGAAGTCATTTCGTCTATTGCCTGGATCGGCACGCGCCATCACGGTGCGCCTGCCGGGTAATCGCCGATCGCGCGCGCACGGGGAAAGAAAAACAAACTTTACAAAGGAAAGGGAGTAATTAATGAATCGCGACATAGCAGCCAAGGAACTCCAGCACGAATGGGACAGCAACCCGCGCTGGAAAACCACCAAACGCCCTTATTCGGCCGAGGACGTCGTTCGACTGCGCGGGTCTGTGCTGATCGAGCACACCCTCGCGCGGCGCGGCGCTGAAAAACTCTGGCAGATGATCAACGACGAGCCTTTCGTCAACTCGCTCGGTGCATTGACCGGCAACCAGGCGATGCAACAGGTACGCGCCGGCCTGAAAGCAATCTACCTGTCCGGCTGGCAGGTCGCAGCAGACGCCAACCTGGCGGGGGAAATGTATCCTGACCAATCGCTCTACCCCGCCAACAGCGTGCCGTCCGTCGTTCGTCGCATTAACAGCACGTTGTTACGTGCGGACCAGATCCACCACGCCGAGGGGAAAAACGACATCGATTGGCTGGCGCCAATCGTCGCCGACGCCGAAGCCGGATTTGGTGGCGTGCTCAACGCCTACGAACTGATGAAGGCGATGATCGAAGCCGGAGCCGCAGGAGTGCATTTCGAAGATCAGCTGGCGTCAGCGAAAAAGTGCGGACACATGGGCGGCAAGGTATTGGTGCCGACTCAGGAGGCAGTGCAGAAGCTGGTGGCCGCCCGGCTGGCAGCGGACACCATGGGTGTGCCCACAGTGCTGCTTGCTCGCACTGACGCCGAAGCAGCCAGTCTGCTCACCTCCGACGTCGACGAGACGGACCGGCCGTTCTGCACCGGGGAACGCACGCCGGAGGGCTATTTCCGCGTCATTAACGGCATACAGCAGGCGATTGCCCGCGGCCTTGCATATGCGCCCTACGCCGATCTCGTCTGGTGCGAGACCGGGACACCGGACCTCGCTTTCGCGAAACAATTTGCCGAAGCCATTCACCGCGAGTATCCGGAGCAACTGCTGGCGTATAACTGCTCGCCATCGTTTAACTGGAAAAAGAACCTGGACGACGCGACGATCGCCAAGTTCCAGCGCGAACTGGGTGCGATGGGCTACAAGTTCCAGTTCATTACCCTGGCCGGTTTCCACGCGCTGAATTACTCGATGTTCGAATTGTCGCAAGGCTACGCGCGGGACAACATGACCGCCTACGTCAAGCTACAGCAGGCCGAATTCGAAGCCGAATCTGCCGGTTATACGGCTACCAAGCACCAGCATGAGGTGGGCACGAGTTACTTCGATGACGTCGTGCAGGTGGTGCAGTCGGGCAAGTCGTCAGTAACAGCCCTCTCCGGCTCAACGGAAGAAGCGCAGTTCGCCTGATCGCCGTTTGCTCAAGCGAGCCGGTCAACGGTGGGGGGGTGGCTGACCCCCACTGAAATTCGCCCCGCTGAGTCGCAGGCCAGCCAGCAAGAACGCCGCAACGAGATGCAGTTACCGTTGCGGCGTTATACTTCCAGCATTGACTGAAATGGCGTTTCACATTATGGGAACGCGCTGCCTTGCGCGTTTCGCAACCACTCGTTCAGCTGGAGACCGCATGACCCAACAATACAATCCGCCCACAGGAATGAACGTCACCGGCAGCTTCAATCAGGAGTATGCCGCCATCCTGACGCCCGCCGCGCTCGAATTTCTCGCCAAGCTGCACCGCAAGTTTGATGCGCGCCGCATCGAACTCATTGAACGGCGCGCTCTGCGGCAAAAAGAGCTCGATGCCGGCCAACTGCCCAACTTCCTGCCCGAGACGCAACCCATTCGCGACGCCGAATGGACGGTTGCGCCGGTTCCCGCTGATCTGCAGGATCGCCGCACCGAGATCACCGGGCCGACCGACCGCAAGATGGTCATCAACGCGCTGAATTCCGGCGCAAAGATGTACATGGCCGACTTTGAGGATTCGAACACTCCAAGCTGGGACAATCAGGTCGCGGGGCAGATCAACATGCGCGATGCGGTGCGCCAGACCATCAGCTTTACCAGCCCGGAAGGCAAGCAATACAGGCTTGGCGATAGCATTGCGACGCTGCTGGTGCGCCCGCGCGGCTGGCACCTTACCGAAAAGCACGTCATCGTCGACGGCCAGCCGATGTCAGGCTCGCTGTTCGATTTCGGCTTGTACTTCTTCCACAATGCCGCGGAACGCGTCGCGCGCAAATCCGGCATTTATCTTTATCTGCCCAAGATGGAGTCGCACCTCGAAGCACGGCTGTGGAATGACGTATTCGTGTTTGCGCAAAAGGAACTGGGACTGGCGCAAGGCACCGTCAAGGCAACCGTCTTGATCGAGACGATCCTCGCGGCATTCGAAATGGACGAAATCCTCTACGAACTTCGCGAACACTCGGCCGGCTTGAACTGTGGGCGTTGGGACTACATCTTCAGCTGCATCAAGAAGTTCCGTAACCGCGAAGGCTTCATCCTGGCCGATCGTAACCTGGTGACCATGACCAGCCCCTTTATGCGCGCCTATTCGCTGCTGCTCATCAAGACCTGCCACAAGCGCGGTGCGTTTGCCATGGGCGGTATGGCGGCCCAGATCCCGATCAAGAACGATCCGCAGGCCAACGAAGCAGCAATGGCAAAAGTGCGTGCCGACAAGGACCGGGAGGCCAACGACGGGCACGACGGCACCTGGGTTGCGCACCCGGGCCTTGTCGCCCTGGCGCAAGACTCCTTCGACAAGGTAATGAAAACACCGAATCAGATCGCGAAGCAGCGTCCCGATGTCGCGGTCAGCGCCGGCGATCTGCTCGACTTCAAGCCGCAAGGCCCAATCACCGAGAACGGCCTGCGGATGAACATCAACATCGGCATCCAGTACATGGGCGCCTGGCTGGCCGGAACAGGGTGCGTACCGATTTTCAACCTGATGGAAGACGCTGCGACTGCGGAGATTTCACGTGCGCAAATTTGGCATTGGATACGCAGCCCGCTCGGCGTACTCGATGACGGGCGCAAGGTCACGCGCGAGCTGTTCAGCCAGCTGGTTCCCGAGGAACTGGCGAAAGTAAAGGAAATGCTGGGTGCTGCATACACCGGCGGGAATTACGAAGAAGGCGCGAAGATGTTCGAGAAGCTTACGCTTGCCGATGATTTCGTCGAGTTTCTGACCCTGCCGGCCTATGACTACGTGGTTTCGCACGAGGCAGCCTGATACCGTTGCGCGTTATGCTGGCACACCGCGCGCTGGCGTAACGCGCGCGCTTGTCGGGGACGGCCAGGTAACAGAACCGCGGCGCAGGCATCTCCCGGACACAGGCGTACATCGGCAATGGTGTGGAGACCAAACGTAACCGTCGCTGCCGTCGTACAGCGGGACGGAAAATTTTTACTGGTGGAAGAACACACCCGGGACGGCGTTCGCCTGAATCAGCCAGCCGGTCACCTTGAGGCAGGCGAATCAATTCTCGCCGCAGTACAGCGGGAAATGCTCGAAGAGACCGCGTATGATTTTCATCCCGAGCAGATCATCGGCGTTTATCGCTGGACAAAGCCGGACAGCCAAATCACGTACCTGCGTTTCACGTTTTCCGGCAGTCTGGGCGAGCATCATGCGGACAGGGACCTGGACGAAGGTATCATCCGCAATGTATGGCTCAGCCACGAGGAAATTCTTGGCTGCGTCGCACGTCATCGAAGTCCGCTAGTGGTCCGCTGCATCGAGGACTTTGTGTCGGGCCGGCGCTACGCAACCGAGCTGCTCGTTGATTTCCAGGGTTGATTCCTGCGTTGGGCGGCATAGCCGGAAGCAGCGCGACAATGTCGGCAACGCGGCGCGCGAAGGAACCGGCAACGGACCGTTTCGTGTATCTCCTTAACAGCATATCTGATCGCTAACGATGGCCAAGCAAAAGGTAATAGTCGGACTGTCCGGCGGTGTCGATTCATCCGTCGCTGCCTGGTTGTTGAAGGAACAGGGCTTTGAAGTCATCGGACTGTTCATGAAGAACTGGGAGGACGATGACGACGATGAGTACTGCAGCTCCCGACAGGATCTCATCGATGCGGTCTCGGTTGCAGACATCATTGGCATCGACATTGAAACGGTGAACTTCTCGGCCGAGTACAAGGATCGCGTCTTCAAGCAATTCCTCGCCGAATACAAGGCCGGGCGCACACCCAATCCCGATGTGCTGTGCAATTCGGAAATCAAATTCCGCGCATTTCTCGACCACGCGATCGAACTCGGCGCGGACACCATTGCGACCGGCCATTACGCCCAGGTACGCGAAATCGACGGCCGCTTTGAGTTACTCAAGGCGGAAGATGGGACCAAGGACCAGAGCTATTTTCTGTATCGCCTCAACCAGGAGCAGCTTGCTAGAACCCGCTTCCCGCTCGGCCAGCTCTACAAGAGGGATGTGCGCGGACTCGCCCGGGAGATCGGCCTGCCAAATTCCGAAAAGAAAGACTCCACGGGAATCTGTTTCATTGGCGAGCGCCCGTTCCGGGAGTTTTTAAGCCGTTATCTTCCCGATAGGCCGGGAGACATCGTCACGCTCGACGGCAAGACGGTCGGCAAGCATTCCGGACTTATGTTTTATACGATCGGACAACGCCAGGGGCTGGGGATCGGCGGGGAAGGCGAGCCCTGGTATGTTGCCGGCAAGGACATCGAATCCAATCGGCTGAGCGTGGTTCAGGGACATGACCACCCCGCCTTGTTGTCGGATGCCGCCGTCGCGATCGACCTGAGCTGGATCAGTGGCGCTCTGCCACATACGCACTGGGTATACGGCGCCAAAACGCGCTACCGGCAAAAGGACGCCCCCTGCGAGGTCGATTCCGTGACGAATGAGCGTTGTGAAATCCGTTTCGCGGAACCGCAGTGGGCGGTCACGCCGGGACAGTCCGTCGTCGTATACGAATCGCGGGTCTGTCTGGGCGGCGGAATCATCGAACGCGCGGTCCCGGTGCAGTAGAGCACAGCGCCACCACTACCCGTCTGAATTACAGTTTCGAACGCCCTGGGGCAGGATCTGTCGCCCCGCGATTTGTCCTTCCGCGGCTTCTTGCGCCGCAGCCGGTTGCGACATGGTGTACTGCACGACATTGCGCAAAAAAGGCAGCACCTCTTCGGCGAGCCAGGGATTGCCCCTGA
>LJTS01000231.1 GCA_001304425.1 Betaproteobacteria bacterium SG8_40 | reverse complement strand
GTGGGGCTGCAAAAGACGGCAGAGCATTTGGGGCCGGAGCACGTCATTGTCGCGGCTAACCTCTGTTCGGCGGATGGCCGGGAAAAATTACTGGATCGTTGCCGCGAGCTCGGCGATATCGATATTCTTATTAATGCAGCCGGCATGAGTGAGTATGCGTTGCTCGAGAAGCAAAACGCCGCGCGTATCGAACTCATGATGACTATCAATCTTGTCGTGCCCATGTTGCTGTGCCAGGGGCTGTTGCCGCTCCTGAAGAGCCGGCCCGAGTCGGCTATTGTCAATATCGGCTCGACATTTGGTTCAATTGGTCATCCCGGCTTCGCGAGCTATTGCGCGAGCAAATTCGGGCTGCGCGGCTTTACTGAAACGCTGCGCAGAGAGTTGGCCGACACGGGTGTGCAGGTTTATTACGTCGCGCCGCGCGCCACCCGCACCGACATGAATAGCGCGGCAGTCGTCCAGTTGAACAAAGAGCTGGGCAATGCCATGGATCCGCCCTCGGTTGTTGTGGACAGCCTTTTGCGTCTGTTGACTCGCAAAACCGGCGGAGACTACTTCCTCGGCTGGCCTGAAAAACTGTTTGTTCGCCTGAATGGCTTGTTGCCCCGACTCGTCGATTCGGCTCTGGGGAAGCAACTGCCTACCATCAAGCGGCTTGCCGGTTAGCCGCAACCGCAGACAAAAGGAATTACCTTTCGGGTGCCCGTAGAAGGCTCGCTGATTGTACAATCGCGCGATGTCCATACTATTGGTAGAAGACGATCAGGATCTGGCCACCGGCCTGCTTGAGGCGCTGCGCAAAGAAGGCCTGTCCATCAATCATGTGGGCACCGCTAAGGCTGCACTCCACGTAATAGGCACCGAGACGCCCGAAATAGTTATCCTGGATCTCGGGCTGCCCGACAAAGATGGTCTGGACGTGCTTCGGCAGCTGCGTCGGCAGCATCGCGATTTGCCTGTACTGGTCCTGACGGCCCGCGACTCGCTAGGTGACAAGGTTGCCGGACTGGACAGCGGGGCAGATGACTACCTCGCCAAGCCCTTCGAAATGGCCGAGTTGCTTGCGCGCCTGCGCGTTCTCGGTCGACGCATGGGAACCAGCAGCAGCAATGTGATTTCCGTCGGGGCCGTCAACCTGGACACGACGAGTCAGACGGTAACCGTGAACGGCGAGCCCGCGGACTTGCCCCGCAGAGAATACATGCTGCTCAAAGTCTTGATGGAAAATGCCGGCCGTGTGCAGACTCGCGACAGCCTGGAGAACAAGCTTTACAGCTGGGGTGAGGAAGTCGCCAGCAACGCTCTGGAAGTCCATATTCATCATCTGCGTAAAAAGTTGGGTTCGGACTTCATTGCGACCGTGCGGGGTGTCGGATATACGGTGAAAGAGGCGTGAGTTCGATCCGCCGCTTTTTGGTGGTGGTGCTGCTGGCGACCATCACGCTGATAAATTTTCTGACGGCGTTGCATGGTTACAGGACCAGCATGGCCAAGGCTGAGCAGTTATTCGATGCCCAGCTCGCCGATATCGCCGATGTGCTTGCGTTGACTGCCGGCGGTCTGGAGAGCAGCCCGGCCGTGTTGGCAACGGTGATGGGCGATGGTCCCGGTATCGCTTTCCAGGTCTGGCACCACGGCGAGCTGTTGTCATCAGCCGGGGTTGCTCCCGAAAATCTTGCGGAGCCCGTCGCTCCATTGGTTGTCGGCTATGCCGACGTAAACTTTGCCGGTTATCGCTGGCGGGCATTCAGCCGTTATGTGCCGGATACGGAGCGCTGGCTGATCGTCGCCGAGCGCGCCGATGTTCGATTCAACCTGGCCGAAAGCGTCATTCTTGAATCGATCCTGCCGATCATTCTTGGGCTGCCGCTGGCCGGTTTGTTGATCTGGATTATCGTGGGCCGCGGATTGCGACCATTAAAGGATCTTGCGGGGGAAATGGGTAATAAGCGCAGTGATGATCTGAGTCCTGTAGCCGATTTTGAACCGCCTCAGGAGCTGGCGGTGCTTATCAATTCAATTAATGATCTGCTGCGACGTCTTGAAGCATCATTCGAGCGCGAGAAGCGCTTCGCCGCCGATGCGGCACACGAGTTGCGTACTCCGATCAGCGTACTGAAAGTGCAACTGCACAATTTACTGCGCGACGCCGATGAGGGTATGGTTGCGCTAAGGCCATTGAAGGCGGCCGTTGAACGCATGGAACATTCGGTTGAGCAGGTGCTCATGCTTTATCGGACGACACCGGAACAGTTTGCGGCCAACTTCACCGATTTGGATCTGGCGGGTGTTGCGCGCCAGGTCATCGCGGCGCTGTATCCGCAGCTCGAAGCGAAGCAACAGCAGATCGAATTGGTGGCTGATCGCTCGCCCATGCGAGGCGATGCCTTTGCATTGCGTACTCTTTTGACGAACCTGATAGAAAACGCCAGCAAGTACAGTGGTTCCGGTTGCGAGATCAGGGTCACTATCAAGCACAAGGGTAACGAGGTGGAATTGACGGTAGAGGACAACGGGCCCGGAATACCGGCTGATCAGCGCGACAAGGTATTCGAGCGCTTTTACAGGCTGGGCAGCGACAGGCAAGATCCGGGCATCGTCGGCAGCGGTATCGGCCTGGCAATCGTTCGGCACCTTGTTGATATTCACGGTGCCAGCATCAGCCTGGGAGAGTCGAGCTTCCCGACCGGTCTTGCCGTTACCGTGAGGTTTCCGGCCGCATCGTCCGCAAACTCGGGCAGGTCAGCGGCATGAGCAGGCGACTTGGACTGTTGCTTACGTTCGCGGTATGCGCCGTTCCTGCGCGCGCGGCGACTCCGGTGATAGAGATCGAGATCCGCGATCATTTGTTCCTGCCTTCCGAGGTCAGGGTGCCCGCCGGCCAGAAAATTAAATTGGTCGTTTATAACCGCGACCCCACGCCGGAAGAGTTCGAAAGTTACGAACTGAACCGGGAAAAAGTCGTCATGGGCTCGTCGAAGGCGGTCATCTTTATCGGCCCGCTAAAGCCCGGCGAGTATCCGTTTTTCGGTGAATTCAACCCGAAAACGGCGCAGGGCATCGTGATTGCGGAATGAGGGTTAATCGATGCTGCTGACATCCGTAATTTTTGTTTTGCGCGAAGTGCTCGAAGCGGCTTTGCTTTTAAGCCTTTTGCTATCGCTATCCAAACGACTAAGCATTGTGAGCAGCTGGGCGTTCATTGCGATTGTCACGGGAATACTTGGGGCCGCCGTATACGGATTCAATATCGATATCGTGTCCGAGTGGTTCGAGGGAGTCGGGCAGGAAGTAGTCAACGCGGCGTTACAGATGGCGATCTACGTTCTGCTGTGTATTGTTGCAATCCTGGCGATGCGCCGACATCAGGACCGTCCTGTTTCCGAGAATGTTCTTGCGGTGGTTATGGCAATTAGTGTGGCCCTGGCTATCGTGCGAGAGGGTTCCGAGGTCATGATCTATCTTTCCGGCTTTTTGCAGGCCAGGGACCTGCTCGTGCCGGTGCTCGCCGGCAGCGCCATCGGCGCAGGTATCGGTGTCAGCGCCGGTGCCGTCTTTTATTACTCGCTGTTGAGCCTTAAACGACGTGCCGCCGTGATTGTCGGGGGGCTTTTGCTATCCTTGGTGGCGGCCGGCATGGCAGCACAGGTTGCTCAGCTGTTAATTCAGGCGGACTGGCTGCCTTCGCAGTATCCTGTATGGGACAGCTCCTGGCTTGTCGAAGAGAACTCGGTGTCCGGTCAGTTGCTTTACGCGTTGATCGGTTACGAATCGACGCCCACCCCGCTGCATCTGATTGTTCATTTATCGTCCTTTGTCATTATTATTTTCCTGGCCATGGCAGCCGGACGAAGCGGCACGGCTTCTTTGGAAAATGCCCATGCGTGAGCAATTGCGTGGCGCCCGTTTTTGCGTTATTGCATTGAGCACGCTGATGAGCGGCTTTTCCGCAGGCGCCATGGCGGATGGCTTTGTAGTGGACAAGGTCTATCATCCCTACGTAAACCCGATCGAACGCGAACTCGAATACCGCTCGATTTTTGTCGAATCCGACGATGCTGCCGTTGACGGCATCCAGATTCATCAGTTTGCATTCGCGCATGCCTTCGCCGAGCGGTTTCGCGGCGAGTTCTACCTGATCGGCGCTAACAGGCATGGCGACAATCTCTCTCTCGAAGGGTTTGAGGCGGAATTATTGTGGCAGTTGACCGAGCAGGGCGAATACTGGGCCGACTGGGGCCTGTTGTTCGAGCTCGAGAAGGAGCGCGGCAAGGATATACAGGAACTCAGTTCGGCGGTCATTGCAGAAAAGGAATTCGGGCAGTGGGCCGGCACCGTGAATCTGTGGCTGATTTACGAGTGGGGTGGTGATGTAAACAACGAATGGGAGACGGAGCTAAAGGCGCAGCTGCGTTACCGGTACGCTAGGTTTTTTGAGCCAGCGATAGAGTTATACAGCGGACAGGATTTCAAGGGCCTCGGTCCGGTGGCGGTCGGGTCGGCCCGCATGGGTGAAGGCCGCAAACTTCTGTGGGAGTTGGGCATCATTTTCGGTGTGGACAGCGACAGCCCGGACCAGATATACCGGGTCATGCTTGAATATGAGTTCTGATCAAGTCTTGCGCTTGCGCGACCTTATTCTTCGCGGAGCGTAAAAAGCTTGTCATACTGTTCGGTGAGTGAGGATTCGACTTCGAACAGGCTAAGCAAAGCTCCGGAGATCGCGTCATGCGAATTGATTTTGTCTTTCGCCGCGATTGCGCTGTTAATATCGATGTCCGACGATTCGCCTGCCCAGATGATCAGCGGCACATCGATCTGTTCGTCCGGCGCCAGAATGTAAGGAACCCCATGCAGGTATAAACCGTCCTCTCCGAGCGACTCGCCATGATCGCCGATATAGATCATTGCCGTTTCGAACCTCGGGGTATTTTTCTGCAAAAAGTCGATGGTTGCTGCAAGGAAATGGTCGGTATACAGGATCGCATTGTCATATGCATTACCGATCTCTTCCAGCGTGCAAAGAGAAAGATCCTCTGACTTGCAGGCGGGACGGAACCGCTCGAATTCCGGCGGATAGCGTTTAAAGTAAGCAGGACCGTGGTTGCCCATCTGGTGCAGCACGATCAGAATATCCCCGGTTTGTGAATCCACGTAGTCCTGCAGGCCGCTAAGCAGGCCCATGTCGCGACATTCGATGTCGTCGCAAACGGGATTCAGTTCGGGGTGTCTGTAGTCGGCATAGCTCACCCTGTCCGCCACGCCCTTCGA
>LJTS01000008.1 GCA_001304425.1 Betaproteobacteria bacterium SG8_40 | reverse complement strand
CAAAGAGGGAAAAAACAGATATCCCTGTTCGGCGAATACATCAATCTGTTCTTGCGTTAACTCCATTGCCCCTATCTCCCGTCTACCCGTTCTGGCTGTTTTCGTTAAGACGCTTGCCGGATCACACGGTCCAGTTCACTGGCAAGTGCCTTGCCGGCACCCTCACCATGCGAACGAGCGAGTTTCTCCGCCAGCACGGCATCTCCGGCGTTGATTGCCTCAACGATGCCCGCGTGCTCATCCCAGACGGCGTCGCGCCGTTCGGAGTGCATCAGTACGGCGCCCATCGCCCGGCGAATATGCTGCCAGTGCTGGCTCGCGGCCTCGCTGATCAGGGGATTTCCGGACGCGTCGTACAACGCCTGGTGAAACCGCAGATCCGCTTCAATCATCGCCGCGATTCTGTCACTGCCGGTGGCTGACCTGCCTTGCGAGATCAAATCGCCCGCAAACCGTGCCTTGCGTAAAGCCGCCTCGCGGGCCGCGAGCCCGTCCAGCACCGCGCGCACCTGGTATGTCTGCTCGATCAGGCGCGCATCGAGCGGCGCCACCATCAGTCCCCGCCTGCCGGAATCAATAACAAATCCATCCTTGCGTAGCAGCCGCAGTGCCTGCAACACCGGTTGCCGCGAGACGTTCAGCGAGGCTGCCAGCTCCTGCTGAGTAAGCCGGGTTTCCGGCAGCAATTCGCCGACGCAAATCGCTTCGAGCAAACGTTCATAGACCTGTTCAGTCAGGTCAGGGGCGAATTCAATCCGGCGCAGTGAGGGCACGTCACGCTTTCGCAGTGTGATTTTTGTATACAGAATACAGTCTGCGCGCCAGAAGTCAATCCGGAGGGGCCAAACGAAAACGGGCACCCCAAGGTGCCCGTCCAATCTGCACAGAGACCGCTACTACGTCGAGGTCATCGCCTGGCGCACGTCAAGCGCTGGCCAGTTGTTGCGCGCTGCGACGGTCGCCGACCCGGCGATCAGGAAAACCCAGCACGCTGGCAACATCACTCACCATACGGTGCCTGCGTTCGCCCCTGCGCCGCTCGCCAACAGACCGGACGCCTTGACGGTCGTCCGTCGTGTCCGCAAACGGAACGGGCATCGTTGGATCACTGGTGTCTACAAGCGGCAACATGGCGCCCTTGGGTAGCCTGGCGTAACCACGTATCCAGTCCTTCATCCACTGCGGGTCCTGGTCGCGCCGCGGATTGTGCCAGGGCAAGAGCGCACGGAGCAGATAGGGAGCAACGTTGTAAACCATTGATCCCACTTCCCGCGCGACGCTGAAAATACCGCGCGGCTTCCCGAGCTGCCGGTCTTTCTTCAGCGCGGTAAACATGCCGAGGAGGCTGTAGCCGAGCACGTGAAACGTTCCGTGGAGAACGCCGAACGCCCGCGGCCAGTACTTGCCCGAGTAGGCCATATACAAGTCGTACGCAACTGTCTTGTGTTCGGTTTCCTCAACAGCGTGCATCAGGAAAAAGGACACGACGTGCGGGGACCCGCCAGCGAACAGCGTGGTCCTCTTGTTGATCATCCAGTTCGTGAATCCATTGGTCATGCACTCGAAGCCGGCGTTATACGCAAGCTGGGTGCGCAGACTGCGCTTGCGCAAGCGCGCGAAAGACCGCGCCATCTTCTCTTCAACCCCGGCGAGCTCGGGGTAGCCATTGGATTTCAATATTTCGTTGAGCCGCCGATGGCATTCGAAATGGCGCGACTCCTGGGCGCTGAATGCGTGCATGTCCTGCACCAGCTCCGGCACATCGATATACGGTATCGCGGCCTGGGTCGACTTGGCGAGATAGGGCTCCAGGTAGGGCTTGACCAGCGACAGTCCGTTGAACAGATGGGTAACAACGGGATTGTCCGGGCGCCAAACCGGGTCCAGATCCCCGGGAAACTCGAACGCAAAGTCCCGAACAACAATCTTGTCGACCAGTTTGGGCTCGTAGGTGAACGTCCGCGCCGTCACAAGCAACTCCGCTCGAATCGGACGGATATCCTAAACGGCAACGCCGCCGTGTTCAACGTCCACTCACGCACAGATTTGCCATGCCCGGCCGCGGCGCTCGCTGAATCTGCGCTCCGGAAATCCAATGGCCATCGACCCGAGTCGGCGATCCGAGCGGCGGTCATTCCTGCGCATGGCTGCGTCCAGACTGTCTTCGGACGCCTTCTTGACGGAATACGCCTTGTAAGACGTCATCAATGCATTATCAAGCAGCTGCACGCTACGCTTGGCGGCCAGCATCACCTTTTTCTGCAGTTTTTCGCTGATCGCATACCGCTTGACAACTTCCAGCGCAATGATCGGATGCACATCGTCATACTGTACGTGCTCGCGCATCCACTTGTAGGTTTTTGGCTTCATGTCGACGCCCTCGTGTCCGCGATAGGCCTCAAATCCGCCGATGACCTTGCGCGCGAGGTCGCCCGTCAGGCCCTCGATGGCATAACTGGTCGCCGCCACCGCTTCCGCCAGCGAGCCTTTGGCATTGACATACCAGAGCCAGTCAGTCAGGGATTGCACGTCCCTCAGAACCGGCCTGTTGCCTTCGGCAAGATCGATCATCTCGGCGCGCGTCAGCCCGAAGCCCTCGCCCATCCAGATCCAGTGCTCGGCGTGCGCTTTCTCGACACGGATGTTGTCGATCAGAAAGCCTCTCGAGTAATCGTCCTCGACCTTGGTCAGCGCTTCGGCAAGAAATTTCGGGAAGGTGTGAATGAAGGGATAGATCTGCAACAACCAGCCGCGCATCTCCGCAACGGTCAGTGAGGTGTTTGCGACCCCTTCAGCCCACTCACTGTGCAGCGCCTCCTGCCAGTAAGGCGCCACGAAGTTATCCAACGCATCAATCCAACGCGGATGCGGTGAAATCTCCAGCATCGAGCCCATGACCAACTTTCTCCAAGATGAAATTCTGTTACGTGCAGCCGGAGCCCGAAGCCTCCCCTGGTTGCCCCACCCAACCCTCTGAATTTCTTATATAAGAAGCTGCGATAGAGGCAAAAGGGGACACTTACAAAGATGCAAAAAATAATGCACATTGTCAAATCTATCGATTTGTTAAGTTTGAACAAGTGCCGCGCTCACCCCGCCCTGGATCGGCGGCGGGCAAACCGCGCGCAGTTCGCTGCAACCCGGCACATCCGAAGCAACCCGCCAGCAGCGGATCGCCAGTCGGCAATTCGGTGAGAACCAGAGATGGGATGCGCCGCCCGGGGAGCGGCGGGACTGATCGGGGCTGGCGGTTACGAACCGTTACCCGTCGCAACAACCCTCAGACGGGGTTCGAATACCTTGGGTTTGCCGAGCCAGAAACCCTGGGCAAAATCAACCCCGATCTTGCGCAGCTCGTTCATCACCCGGTCATTGTCGACGAATTCGGCAATCGTCTTCTTGCCCATGACATGGCCGACGTTATTGATTGCCTCGACCATCGCCCGGTCGATCGGATCATCGACCAGGTCCTTGACGAAAACGCCGTCGATCTTGAGATAGTCCACCGGCAGGTGCTTCAGGTAGCCGAACGACGACATGCCGGAGCCGAAATCGTCCAGCGAGAAGGAACAACCAAGCTTCTTCATTTCCTCGATGAAGCGTGACGCCCGCTCGAGGTTGGCGATGGCCGCGGTCTCCGTTACTTCGAAGCAGATCAGATCGCGAGGCAGATCATATCGGTCCAGTTCTTCGCGCACAAAATCGAGGAACGCATCGTCGCCGATCGTCGCTCCCGACAAGTTGATCGCGCACTTTTCAAGTCCTTCGCCGCCGTGCGTAGCCAATATACGCGTCATCGTCGCCAGCGCATTGCGCAATACCCAGCGATCGATCGACGGCATCAACCCGAACCGCTCCGCCGCCGGAATGAATGCCATCGGCGGGACCAACTCACCTTCCTCGTCGAGCATACGCACCAGCAATTCGCAGTGCCTGCCGCTCTTGTTCTTCTTGCTGTCGACCGGAACGATGTCCTGCGAGTAAAGCACGAAACGGTCTTCCTCGAGCGCCTTCTGGATACGAACGACCCATTCCATCTCGCCGTGCCGCTGCGAAAGTTCGCTGTCCCCGCGCCGGTACACCTGCACCCGGTTACGCCCCTTGTCCTTGGCCATGTAGCACGCGGCATCTGCCGCACTGAGGACATCCGAAAGGGTATACAGGCCGTCATCGATGTTGACCAGACCAATACTCACACTGACGTTGAACGAGCGCGTTTCCCAGACAAAATGCAGGTCGCGCGTGGTTTGTCGCAGCTCTTCGGAAATGCGCATCGCGTGATCTGGCGCGCAGTTCTCGAGCAACACGCCGAACTCATCGCCGCCGAGCCTCGCCAGCGTGTCGCCCTCACGCAAACGCCTTTGCAGCAATCCGGAAACCTGGCGCATGAGCTGATCGCCCGCGGCGTGCCCACAGGTATCGTTTACCACCTTGAACTGGTCCAGATCCAGATACAGCACGGCGTGATGGCGGCCCAGCTTTGCCGCGGACTGCAATGCAACCTTGAGGCGGTTCTCGAATTCGGCGCGGTTGATCAAACCGGTCAGCGAATCGTGCGTCGCTTGAAACGACAGTTTGGCTGCGTACTGGCGCTCGTTGCTGACGTCGTGGAGGATCAGCACCACACCGCTGATCGTTCCGTCGCGCCCACGGATCGGGGCGCCCGAATGCACGATCGGGATCTCGACACCGTCGTGGCGCACCAGCAACATGGTGGCGGACACGTCAACAGTGCGTTCTTCGCGCAGTACAGTGTCGATCAGATTGGTAGCCGGCAGACGGCTGGTTTCATCGATCAAGCGGCAAATCGCCTGCAGCGGCAGTCCGCGCGCGGATGACGTCTTCCAGCCTGTCAGCGACTCGCCAACGGGGTTGAGAAACTCGACCCAGCCGTCGGCATCGGTCGTGATCACGCCATCCGCAATCGAAGACAGCGTCACCTGCGCGCGTTCCTTCTCGGCAAACAACTCTGCCGCAGCGATCTGCCGGTCAGTGATGTCGGTCATCGAACCTGCCATTCGCACCGCTTTGCCGTCCCCGTCCCGCACCGATTGTCCCCGGCTGCGGAACCATCGATATTGTCCGGATTTCGTGAGAATCCGCATTTCGGCATCGAATGCGCGTCCGTGCTCGATGTGCTCGGCAAAAGCCCGCTGCACGCTCTTCTCGTCGACGGGATGCAACCGGGACATCAACTCGTCGACGGTGTCCTTGAATTCACCTGGCTGAAAACCGAGTAATTGTTTGAAGCGAGGCGAGTAATAGATTTCGTCGGTCAGGATGTTCCAGTCCCACAGCCCGTCGTTACTCCCGGTCACCGCCAGATCGAAACGTTCCTCGCTGAGTTTGAGCGCTCGTTCCGCCTCTTCCCTGTGACGCACCATTCTCTGGGATAGAAACATGCCGACGGGCACCAGCGTCAGGACTGCGAAAATGGTGGCGATTTTCAGGAGCAACTGCGCAATGCGTGCCGCATCGCCCAGCGCGCTGTTGAATTCGTCTGATACCGGCGTGACCCGGCTCTCGATGTCGTAGATGCGATCGAGGATCGTCTGGACCGTGCCCGGATCTGCCCGTCCCGCCAGAACCGCCTGGCGCAAGTCGGTCGCCGCGTGAGTCAGTTCATTGATGAGGGCGTCGCCTTGCGCCCAGACACCCAGTACTCTCTTGAAGAAAGGAAGTCGCTTGAAGCGAAGTGTCAGTTTGATATTGCCCGGAATTTCGTCCGGGTGGGTGCGCCCCTGGATGAGTCCCTTCCAGATAAGGGAGTGGTCGGGATCGTCCTTGATATATTCGATACGGGCGATCTGGTCACCGAGCGGAACGGCGATCGCTTTCTCGTAGCGCCGATAGTCTGCTTCATCATGCGTTTCCGCGTAGCGCAGCAACGAAAAGACTGCGGTCTTCTGGCCCTTTGACCAAAGGCTTTCGCCCTCCGCATAGGACCGGATCGAGATCAGTATTCCCATGCTTTCGAAGGACAGCCATACAAGAAGGACCACGATCACAATAAACGGCCAAACGATCTTAACCAGCTGCCTGTTGGCGGCGATGGTTCTGGCGGCTTTTTCGCTGTACTTCATGGCCTTGTATTGATCGTGCGACCTGCCGGACAATTGTTATGAGAGCCGCGGCCGGTCACTTCTTCCGAGGTGACGTCAGCTCGCCGATGGTTGGGATTCAACTCTTGCGAAATCATTATCAGATTTGCCTGCCCGCTGCTGGAACCGAAGAATCCCCGGGTTCCCCCGATGCTCTGCAAGTAGCCAGTAAAATTTCTTTAATCAGAGAGTTACAAGTTGTTTCTGAATAACGACATAAGCAGCAACCATGCCGTGCCCGCGCCAGCTAGACAGCCCTCTGCTGCGGGTAAGATGCCCGGGTCATGAAAACCCAGGCCCGCGTCGCCGGGAGGACTGGATCCCTGCCGGTCTGGGCCCTGCCCCTGGCAGCCGGGTTGCTGCCGGCAATCGCGGCCGTGACCGCATTCCTGATTTCCGTACAGACCGGCCTGATCGCCCCATGTAATCCTGTGCTCGATGGCTGCGTGTCCATCAGCCGTGCTGCCCGGCACGAGTTGCCGAATCTTGTTTTCCGCGCCCTGGTTCTGCCGGGGGCGACATTGCAGGCCATCACCTGGATTCTGTGCGCACAATGGCTCGGAAGCATTGACGCAGACTCGGGCAAGACACCGCGAATCCTCGCCGTGCTTGGCGTGCTGGCGGGCATGTTCTTCGTGCTCTACGGTACTTTTCTCGGAAGCGAGGGCGACATCTATCAATGGTTGCGCCGTTATGGCATCAACTTCTATTTCGGGTTCACTTACCTGTGCATGCTGCTCACGAGTGCACGCATATTCGAACTCACGCAAGGCGGACGGCTGCGGATTCCGTGGCAAATGCATCGCGCGCTCGGGGTGCTGTGCCTGACATTGCTGGCACTCGGACTGGGCAATCTGATTGCGAAATCCCTCCTCGGCGATGAGGCTCTGGTCGACCGCTTCGAAAACAGCCTGGAGTGGCTCGCCGGACTGCTGTTCACCCTGTTCTTCGCGATCATGTCATGGCTGTGGCACCAGACCCGCTTCCGGCTGCACCCGGGCACCGAAACCTGAGTCAAGCGGCCAACCATCAAACGGCGGGCTTGAGCAAGCTTGGCGCGATCGGTTAACGTGCGCGCTATGTGTTTCTCCGATCATTTGGCCGGTTTGCCTGACTGGAAGAGGAACGGTAGCAATGTATGCAACGTGACTGATATCCGCTTCCCGGGGCTCAGCGAAAGCGCACGTTACTCACCCGCGCAGTAGGTCGCGCCTTGCCGCACATGCTCCGTTTTTCGTTTCGTCAATGGATTTTGCTGGTTTTCGGATCCAGCCTGATACTGTTGTCGGTGTCCCTCGAACGGATGGCGGCCTTTTGGGACGAGGTCTCCAGCGATGATCCGGTCATCTGGAACCGGCTCACCATCGACACCGGGCGGCACACCCGCATCAGTTCACTGGACGAATCGACTCTCGTGGTGCGCAGCACGTCGAACGCGGACGCGCGATTGACGCTGTTCATCCGTGAAAATCGAACAGCGGGTCCAGGCGAACTGGTGAAAGACCTGTGCGGGAGAGACAGCTGCGTCTATCGCCGCCTCGACGATGCGCGTCTCGACGGTGCCATCGCCGACTACTCCTCCGGAACCCCGTTTCGCATCATACTTATGCATTTGCACGATAGCCGGGTCTGGCTCGAATACAAGGGGCCAAAAGATGAATTCACCACGTTCGACCACTTCATCGATGCGGTAGTCACGCAAACACAAGCGCAAGCAGAGCGCCGGGACGAAAGCTGACCGTCTGCGGTTCGCCGGCGACATTGTGGCCACTTGTCTGTAGCGGTCGCGGCCGGGCAGCAAACGATTGGCTCGGGCAGCGGGCCGTTACCCCGATCCGCCGGCAACGAATGTACGACCGTCGGCAGATTGACTTGCCGCGGTCCGGGCTGGCGCATGGACGCACCAGCGAGCCGACTAAGGAAAAAGCACGCGCCTGGCCGCACGCCGGATTAAGGAACTTGATGGCCGGAATTGGACACGAAGCAACACAGAGACATGAATCATGACTGGAATGAATATGCTCAACCCCGCTCCCCGCACGGTGTTCCTCAGGAATTACGCTCCGCCGCCTTACCTGGTGTCGCATACCGATCTGGACATTCAGATATACCCCGGCCATACGCTTGTCGGCGCGAGCCTCACGGTAACCAGAAATCCCCAGTTACCCGCCGAGGCTGTGCCGCTGGTACTCAACGGCGAGGATCTCCACCTGGAATACGTATCGATCGACGGACGCGAGCTATCCGATCAGGAGTATTCACTGAGCGCCAATCAGCTGACCGTCCATGAACCGCCCGCGACATTCGCCCTTCATACCCGTGTGCGCATAGACCCGGAAAGCAATACTCGCCTGATGGGTTTGTATGCCTCCGCGAACGGTTACTTCACGCAGTGCGAGGCAGAAGGCTTTCGGCGCATTACCTTCTTCCCGGACCGTCCCGATGTCATGGCCCGTTACACGACCACCATTCACGCCGACAAGACCCGTTTCCCGGTGCTGTTGTCAAACGGCAACCTCGTTGATCAGGGTGACGAGGCGAAAGGACGCCACTGGGCAAAATGGGAAGACCCATTTCCGAAACCCTCCTATCTGTTCGCCATGGTCGCCGGAACGCTCGAGCGGCGCGATGACACGTTCACGACGTGCTCCGGCAGACAGGTATCGCTTTCCATCTTTGTCGAACCGGGGAAGCTTGACCAGTCCGGTTTTGCCATGGAAGCGCTGAAAAGGTCGATGACATGGGACGAACAAAGGTTCGGCCTCGAAGTCGACCTGGACCAGTACATGATCGTCGCGGTCAGCGATTTCAACATGGGCGCGATGGAAAACAAGGGGCTGAATATCTTCAATACGAAGTACGTGCTCGCCAGGCCCGACATCTCCACCGATCGCGACTTCATGTTCCTCGATCGCGTCGTCGCCCACGAATACTTTCATAACTGGACAGGAAACCGGGTGACCTGCCGGGACTGGTTCCAGTTGAGCCTGAAGGAAGGCCTGACCGTGTTCCGCGATCAGGAATATGGTGCCGACACCTACTCCAGGGCGGTACAGCGCATCCAGGAAGTACGCGCGCTGCGAGCGGCACAGTTCCCGGAAGACGCCGGACCGATGGCCCACCCGGTACGCCCCCAGTCGTACATGGAAATCAGCAACTTCTACACCGCGACCGTTTACGAAAAAGGCGCGGAAGTCGTTCGGATGATTCATTCGTTGCTCGGGGAATCGCGCTTCCGCGCCGGGATGGATTTGTACTTCGAACGTCACGACGGGTGTGCCGTCACAACCGACGATTTCGTGCAGGCAATGGAGGATGCGTCCGGCGTCAACCTTGCCCAGTTCCGGCGCTGGTACGACGAAGCGGGCACGCCGGTCCTCGAAATCACCGACAGCTACAGCGAGGAAGAACAACGTTACGCGCTGCGCATAAGGCAATCGTTCGCACCGGCCTCTGGCCAGACCGACAGACCGGCACTGCACATCCCGTTTGCCGTCGGGCTGGTAGACACCGACGGCCGCGACCTCGCTTTGCAGCTCGACGGCGAACGCGAACCCGGTGCGACAACGCGTCTGCTGTCAATAACGCAGGCCGAACAGGAATTCGTCTTCGTCGGCGTAAAGGACCGGCCGACGCCTTCGCTGTTACGCGATTTCACAGCACCGGTAATCGCGAAGTTCGATTACAGCGAAGACGATCTGATCCACCTGATGGGACATGATTCCGATCCGTTCAATCGATGGGAGGCCGGCCAGCGCCTGGCTTCTGGCATCATTCTGCGCGCCACAAAGGACGTGGGCGCGAACCGCCAGCCCGTATTTCCGCAAGGCTTTTTCGGCGCCTTCTCAAGAGTGCTTTCCGATGCAGCCAGCGACCCTGCGTTTGCTGCCGAGGCTCTGGCACTGCCGTCGGAAACATATCTGGCCGAGCAACTGGACGAGGTGGACCCGGACGCCTTGCATGCAGCGCGCAACCTGCTGCGCCGCAAAGTCGCAGAGACCCTCAAAGGGGACTTGTTGCTCGCCTATCAGGCATTTGCAACCAGCGGAGAATACAAGCCCGACGCAGCATCTGCAGGACAGCGCGCGCTTCGCAATCTATGCCTCTCCTACCTCATGGAACTGGATGACGACGCCTCGGTCGGGCTGTGTATGACGCAGTTCGAGCAGGCCGACAACATGACCGACACGATGGCGGCACTCACCGCGCTCGCCAACCGTGATTTCGACCAACGTCAGTCCATACTCGACCACTTCTACCAGAAGTGGTCAACAGAGCCGCTCGTGGTCGACAAATGGCTGGCGGTCCAGGCTGCGTCCAGTCTGCCCGGCACGGTGGATCGCGTAAAGGCTTTGACCGGGCATGCTGCATTTGACTTACGCAATCCGAACAAGGTCTTTTCCCTGATTCGAACATTCGGGACAAACCAGGTCCGCTTTCATGCCGCGGACGGTTCGGGTTATGCATTTCTTGCAGATCAAATCATCCGCCTCGATCCGGTGAACCCGCAGATCGCAGCGCGCGTGGCACGCTGTTTCGACCGCTGGAAAAAATTCGATGCCCAGCGGCAAACGTACGCTCTCGAAGCGCTCAAACGCATCCGGACGTCTCCGGAATTGTCTACCGACACGACCGAAGTCATCGCCCGGGCGCTCGCGTAGAGGCAGCATCACGAGCAGACCCGGAATGAGCACGACGCCGCAGCTGCCTGGTGCAAGCGTAATGGAGGCGGTTAACATCTGTATCCGGATACTAGAGAGGGGGCTGACCAATGCCTGACAACACTGTAACGATCTACCACAATCCGCGTTGCAGCAAGAGCCGCAATACTCTGGCGCTATTGCAGCAAAACGGGATCGAGCCAACCATCGTCGAGTACCTCAAACAACCGCCTGACAGGGCAGCACTGAAAAGCATCGTCAAGAAACTCGGCGTCGAACCGGAGCAAATCGTTCGCAAGGGAGAGGACGCCTACAAGCAAGCTTACGCGGGCAAGACGCTCAGCGGCGACCAATGGCTCGATGCGCTCGCCACGCACCCGATTCTGATCGAACGACCGATCGTCGTAAAAGGCAACCGTGCCGTCATCGGGCGTCCTCCGGAGAATGTCCTGGACCTGATCTGATCTGCTGGCGGTGACTTCCGGTGCACCGCTTCAGTATTACCCGGTGACCGGCGTCGACGCGTTCGATCGGACTGTCTTGATGGCCGGCGGTGCATGCGCGCAAGTACCGCCGGCGGTGAGGAATCACCAGTTGGAAGGGATTTTCTTCAGAATGGAAATGCGCTTGTCCTTGACGCCCAGATAACCGCCCTGCGTCAGGTCGTGCATGATGCGGCTGACCATTTCCCGCGAAGCGCCGATGCGATTTGCGAGATCCTGCTGCGTCAGCCGTTGATCGATTACCAGCGCACCGTCCTTTTCCACCGCCAACATGTAAAGCGTCTTCACGAGGCGGCCGAATACATCGAGAAGCGCCAGCGTGCGCACGTTTTCGGTCAGGACGCGAACACGCGCGGCAAGCCCGTGCAGCAGGGAAAAACCGATATCGGGATCTTCGGTAATCGCCTCTCGAAGCTGGTTCTTTGTGATGATCATGACCTTGCACGGCTCGAGGGCCATGACTGACGCGGAGCGCGGCTCATCATCGAAAAGGGCAAGGTCACCGAAGTACTCACCGGCTCCCTGCGTCGACAAGACCACCTCCTTGCCGTTCTCATCGCTCAGGAACGCCTTGACGGATCCGGACTCGATGACGAACAGCGAATTCCCCTCGTCGCCCTCGTTGACAATGATTGCGTTCTTGGCGTACGAACGCACCGTCGCGCGCTCTGTCAGCGAGCCGATCTGCTCGTCCGACAGGCCTTCGAATCCTCCAACGCCCTTAAGCATGTCGTCTCCTCAAATTTCAGACCGGCGGTCCGCAAGCCGACGATGTACACCGCGGTCTGGATATTCCTATCCCGCGGTCGGAACGTAACCACGCTCCTTGATGTACTGCGCCAGCACCAGATCCATGCTGGTCGCGTGATTGGCAAACCACTCGGCGACACCTTGTGCAAGAATCTTGCCGTAGTTCGCGTCCCCGGCCGCCGCGCGGCGGCGCACCTCCCGCGCGATTTCCAGCACGCCTTCGTGCTCGCCCACGTGGCAGGTCAACGGCGGAAACTCCAACTCCTCCATCCAGCGCTGCTCTTGTCCAAAATGCGCCTCCGTATGCGCGATGAACTGGTCAAGAATGTCCAGCAGTTCTTCGTCCTGCGCTTCGTGCATGCGGTTCAGGAGATCAACAAACTCCTTGTGCGTGTCGTCGATGACGCCACCGTCAAGCGCCAGCGACTCATCCCACTCCATTAACGGCATAACTTCCTCGTATACATTCCGGTGTTCACAGTACCTGACCCAGTCGCAAGCTCGTCACGCAACACTGCCGTGAGCGCCATGATTCGTCAACGGTGGGACGCGTTGAATTTCTCCAGCGCCGGCGAGCCTGGACACAATTCCTTCTCCGTGAGCTTGTTGAAGGGTGCGGTCAGCGTATTCAGGTTGGCGTGCAAATCGTCCGGCTCGCGATCAACGTGCAGCACGCCGGTAACAATCTCACCCGCGGCCTTGGATTTCTGCAGATGGTGCATCGCTGCGACCCTGTCATGCACGTCGTACTCCTCGGACAGCTTGCGCAATCTGAGGACAGATCCGTCATGCTGCGTCACCTCTTCCACTTCACCCGCCTGGTAGTCGACGGTGATCGTCTCACGCGGCGACATGACATCGAGGCGATTGACCGCTTCATTGTGCTCACGCACGTAGTCGAACCCCTTGGTCGACCCCGGATGATTGTTGAACGCGATGCATGGGGAAATGCAATCGATGAATGCCGCACCACGATGCACGATTGCCCCCTTGATTAATGGAACCAATTGCGCCTTGTCACCGGAAAACCCGCGCGCCACATAGGTGGCGCCGAGTTCCATCGCCAGCATAACCATGTCGATGGCGGAATCACGATTTGTCGCGCCCTTCTTGCTTTTTGAGCCGCGATCGGACGTCGCCGAGAACTGGCCCTTTGTGAGCCCGTAAACACCATTGTTTTCGACGATGTACACCATGTTCACTCCCCGCCGCAAGCTGTGCGCGAATTGACCCAGACCGATAGAGGCGGAATCGCCATCACCCGATATACCAAGATAGATCAGGTCCCGGTTTGCCAGGTTGGCGCCGGTCAGAACCGACGGCATGCGCCCGTGGACGCTGTTGAAGCCGTGGGAATTGCCCAGGAAATAAGTTGGCGTCTTCGAGGAACAACCGATTCCCGAAAGTTTCGCTATTCGATGCGGGGGCAGGTCCAGTTCAAAACAGGCCTGAATGATTGCAGCGCTTATCGAGTCGTGGCCGCAACCTGCGCACAAGGTGGAAACAGCTCCTTCGTAATCGCGATGCGTGAACCCGAACTTGTTCGTCTTCAGGTGCGGGTGTCGCAATTTCGGTTTGGAAATATAGGTCATGATCAGCGTTCCTTCAGGGCGCGACTTTCTTCTTTGGTTTTGCATTCAGCGCCGCGACATCCTGGGAGATTTCCTGAATGATATAACGGGCGGTAATCGGCGTTCCATCGTAATGAAGCACCGAAATCAGCTTGGCCGGATCCAGCGCACATTCATTGACGAGCAGAAATCTCAGCTGGGCGTCGCGATTCTGTTCGACAATGAAAACGCGCTCATGATCGCTGATGAAGTCGATAACTTCGTCGCAGAATGGAAACGCCCGAATACGCATGTGATCAAGATGCAGTCCATCAGCTTCAAGAGCGTCGAGCGCCTCCGTCATGGCGGCGCTGGTCGACCCGTAACAGATGACGCCCAGCTTGGTGGCCTTGGGCGCCTCGCGGATCACCGGCTTCGGCAGCGACGAGCGCGCCGTGTCAAATTTGCGCAGCAAGCGCTGCATGTTGTCGCGGTAATCCGGTCCGGCTTCGCTGTAGCGCGCATAGCGGTCCTTGCTCGTTCCGCGCGTGAAGAATGATCCGCGGCTTGGATGGGTGCCTGGATACGTGCGGTAGGCGATTCCATCGCCATCGACATCGAGGTAGCGTCCAAACTCCGCTCCCGCTTCGAGTTCATCGTGACTGACCACCTTGCCGCGGTCGTAAGCACGCGAATCATCCCAGACCAGCGGTTCGCACAAACGATCGTTCATTCCGATGTCCAGGTCGGACAGCACGAACACCGGGGTCTGCAAACGCTCCGCATAGTCGAACGCGCTCGCAGCAAACTCGAAACACTCGTGCGGGTCTTCCGGAAACAGCAGTACATGTTTGGTGTCGCCATGCGAGGCATAGGCGCACGCCAGCAGATCCGATTGCTGAGTACGGGTCGGCATTCCGGTCGACGGGCCGCCACGCTGCACGTCGAATATGACCGCCGGGATCTCGGCGAAATAGGCCAGGCCGATAAACTCCTGCATTAGCGAAATACCCGGTCCCGATGTGCACGTAAAGGCCCGCGCGCCGTTCCAGCTCGCTCCAATCACCATGCCGATGGATGCCAACTCGTCCTCTGCCTGGATCACGGCATACCGGTTTTTGCCGGTGTCGCGGTCCCTTCGATAATTGCGGCAGTAGCGCTCAAAGGCTTCCGCCAGGCTCGAAGACGGCGTGATCGGGTACCACGCTGCCACCGTGGCTCCACCGTAAACGCATCCCAGTGCAGCGGCGGAGTTGCCATCCAGGAAAATGCGCTCCCCGACCTGATCCGAGCGACGGACCTGTAAACCGATCGGGCAATCGAAATGCTCGCTGGCGTATGAGTGCCCCATGTGCAAGGCCTGGATGTTCGGCGCTATCAATGAGTCCTTGCTCGAAAACTGCTCCCTGATCAGCTTTTCCATTTCCGCAATATCGATCGCGAGCAAAGCGCAAAGCGCGCCTACGTATACCATGTTGCGGAAAAGCTGGCGTTGGCGCGGATCCGAGTATTCGCGGTTGCACAATTCGGTGAGCGGCACGCCGACGATATTGACGTCGTCGCGGAACTTCGAAGGCGGCAATGCCTTGGTCGAATCGTAAAACAGATAGCCCCCCGGCTCGATGCCCAGCAGATCCTTGTCCCACGTTTGCGGGTTCATCGCCACCATCAGGTCTACGCCGCCGCGAGCACCCAGGTAACCCGCCTCCGATACTCGCACTTCGTACCAGGTCGGCAGCCCCTGGATATTGGACGGGAAAATATTGCGTGGGCCAACCGGTACACCCATTCGCAGAATAGACTTGGCGAACAGCTGGTTGGCGGACGCCGAGCCGGAGCCGTTTACGTTGGCAAATTTGATGACGAAGTCGTTTATTTTCGGTCGCGACATCCTTGCCCCGCCGGAGTCATATGAAGAAGGAATTTGCGCATGTCCCAGGCCCCGGTCGGACAGCGCTCCGCACACAAACCGCAATGCAGGCAAACGTCCTCATCCTTGACCATGATTCGCCCGGTCTTGAGTGCGCCGGCCACATAAAGATCCTGCAACGGGTTCTCTGCCGGCGCATTCAGCCTGCCGCGCAGCTCTTCTTCCTCACCGTCCTCGGTGAAGGTAATGCAATCCATCGGGCATATATCGACACAGGCGTCACACTCGATGCATAACGGCGATGAAAACACCGTCTGCACATCACAGTTGAGACAACGCTGCGCTTCATCGAAGGCGAGTTTCTGGTCAAAACCCAGTTCGACTTCGACATTGATGTTCTTCAATGCGATCTTCTGTTCCCTGAGCGGCACCTTGTGTCGCAAGTCATTGGAAATATCGTTGTCGTAGGTCCACTCGTGGATGCCCATCTTCTGACTGACGAGATTCACCAGCGGCGGCGGCCGGTCCGCGGTATCTTCGTCATGGCAAAGGCGATCGATTGAAATCGCCGCCTCGTGCCCGTGTGCAACCGCCCAGATAATGTTCTTCGGGCCAAATGCCGCGTCACCGCCGAACAGCACGCCGGGGAGCGAACTTTGCAGCGTCGTCTCGTCGACCACTGGCATTCCCCAGTCATTGAACTCGATCCCGCAGTCACGCTCGATCCACGAAAACGCGTTCTCCTGGCCTACGGCTACAAGCACGTCGTCGCACTCGAAGTGCTCGTCGGGATCTCCGGTAGGAACAAGCTGGCGCCGGCCCCGCGCGTCGTAGACCGCCTGAACCTTCTCGAAAACGACACCGGTGAGCTTGCCGTCATCGTGAACAAATTCCTTGGGAACGAGAAAATTGAGGATAGGAATGCCTTCGTGCATCGCATCCTCTTTCTCCCATGGGCTCGCTTTCATTTCCTCGAACCCGCTGCGGACGACGACCTTGACATCTTCGCCGCCAAGGCGCCGCGCAGTCCGGCAGCAATCCATGGCGGTGTTGCCCCCGCCCAGAACGATCACGCGCTTTCCGACCTTGTCGATATGCCCGAATGACACCGACGAAAGCCAATCGATGCCGATGTGGATATTCTTGGCCGCTTCCTTGCGACCGGGCAAATCAAGATCCCGCCCGCGCGGTGCGCCAGTGCCTACGAAGATCGCGTCGAAACCTTCGCCGAGCAGCTTCGCCATGCTGTTTATCCTGACGCCTCCGCGGAACTCGACGCCGGTATCGATCACGTAGCCGACTTCTTCGTCTATCACGTCTTCGGGAAGCCTGAAGCGCGGAATCTGGCTGCGGATCATGCCGCCGGCGCGGGGGTCCTGATCGAAAATAGTCACCTCGTAGCCCAGTGGCGCGAGATCACGGGCGACGGTCAGGGATGCTGGCCCGGCACCAATGCAGGCAACGCGTTTCCCATTGCCTTGCGACGGCGGTTTCGGCAGGCGCTCGCGAATGTCATTCTTGCTGTCAGCGGCCACCCGCTTTAGACGGCAGATCGCTACGGGCTCGGGCTTCTCCTGATTATGGTCCTCGACGCGTCCCCGCCGGCAGGCGGGCTCACAGGGCCTGTCGCAGGTACGGCCGAGTACCCCGGGGAAAACGTTCGACGTCCAGTTGATCATGTAGGCGTCGTCGTAACGCCCGGCGGCAATCAGGCGGATGTATTCGGGGACGGCGTGTGTGCAGGACAAGCCCACTGACAATCCACGACCTTGTGAAAATAGTCGGGCAGGGCAATGTCTGTGGGCTTCAATTAACACACCTCCACTGAGGCCATTGTCCCGATCGCAGTGGTGATAGCGCCCCCGCTAGTCATTCTGTCGCACCAGTCGCCGGCCTTGAAACGTTTAGTTTACTGGTTTGTTCGCCGCGAGTGAACGCCAATTTCAGCAAAAATCCACAATAAGTGCTTGGCTAAACGCAGATTTCAGCCGGGTGGCCGGCACGTCTTGCAGGCAAGGATCACCCGGCAAACACGAGCCCGGATCCGGAGGAACCGGCTCGCTTCAGGGAAATTTCCGCAACGCGGCTAGTCGAGGAGGTGGGAAACCAGCCCGTCCGCCAGCTTTGGTTCGAACCAGGTGGACTTCGGCGGCATCACTTCGTGCGCATCCGCCACCGCCATCAGATCGCCCATGCTGGTCGCGTGCATTGAAAACGCGCAGGCCATCTGGCCACTGTCGACGCGTCGTTCGAGTTCGGACAGGCCGCGAATACCACCGATGAACTCGATGCGCTCGTCGCGCCGCGGATCGGTGATGCCGAGAAAGGGCGCCAGCAGGTTGTCCGCGAGCAAGCTGACATCCAGGCGCGCGATCGGATCTTCTTCGCGGACCAGTTCGGGCCTTATTGCGAGTCGGTACCAGCGTCCCTCGAGGTACAGGCCGAAATGCCTCGCGCACTCCGGCGCAACCGGCGCCGATACGGCTTCTATGTCGAAGCGCTCGCCAATGCGTCCCAGCAACTGTTCGCCGCTCATCCCGTTGAGGTCGCGGACCGCCCGGTTGTACGGCAGAATACGCATCTCGTGTTGCGGAAACGCAACGGCCAGAAAAAAATTGTAATCCTCGGCGCCGGTATGTCCGGGGTTATGTTG
>LJTS01000230.1 GCA_001304425.1 Betaproteobacteria bacterium SG8_40 | reverse complement strand
CGTTGCGCCAGGACATTGGCGATCTCCACAGAAACGCGCCCAAAACAGCAAGCCGTTTGCTTGGTGTCATTGAGGATCGTTTGGACGATTTCATCACGACGCCCGCCAATGCTGCCGCAACGACAGGCGGTGTCGCCGAAGGACAACAAGCGCTTATGAATGGCATTGCGGGGTACTCTCGCTGGGCCAAAAGTGAGGATATTCTTCGCGCTGTGGACCGTGCGTCACAAGGAAGTAATTTCTCTTCCGCGCTCAAAAGCGAATTCAGCAAAATATCTAACAGCCCTAATCGGCTTAAATATTTTAATCCGGAAGAACGCGCCGCTATCGCCAACATTGCTGAAGGTGGCGCTAATTCAACGGCACTTCAATTTCTTGGCGCGCTTGGCCCAAGCAACATATCCAAGGCCAGCATGGTACGCGCGGTTCTTCCGGCGGCTGTGGGCGGCTACGGCGTGTACACGCAAGATCCTACTGCTATCGCATTCGGAGCCGGGCTTGCCGGAGCAGGCGCAAGCGCGCGAGGATTGCAGAACTTTATGTCGCGTGGTTACGCAAATGAACTGGCTGCAGCTATGCGGCGCGGTGACGTGCGCGCACCCATGAGCGCCTTTACGACCGACGTTGCGGGCCGTACTGTTCCGCAAACTCTCATGTATGCACCACCGGTAATTGAATAGGCTCCCTGATGGACACGCAGAACCTCATCAATTTAGCATCTGGAGCAGCGATTGCTATCGGCGGTTGGTTTGCGCGGGAGATATGGGATTCGGTTCAGGCGCTCAAGAACGACGTTCATGCGCTTGAGGTCGATCTTCCAAAGTCCTACGTCATGAAGGAAGATCTCGACAAGCGCATGGCGCACATCGAAGAGATGTTCCAGCGCATCTATGATAAGCTGGATGGAAAGGTCGATAAGTGATGTGGGTCCATTTCTGCGAAGCCTATAAAACTTTGATGGCCGTAGAAACCGGATGCCCATGCAACTGGTGCGACGTCCGCGAATATAAATGCGAGGAAGAGTGATGGCTTTTGGTATCGACGACGCTGTTGCGGCTGGCCTTCAGGTCATCAACAAGTTTGTGCCCGACCCCGAAGCACGCGCCAAAGCTGAAGCGGATCTTCGCAACAGCTTACAGGCATGGGATAAGGCTCAGACGGATGTGAACGTCGTTGAGGCCGCCAACGCCAATGCCTTCGTATCCGGCTGGCGTCCGTTCATTGGTTGGGTCTGCGGCATCGCGCTCGCGTATCAGTACGTCGCTGCGCCTATCGTCATGTGGCTGGCATTGACGTTCGGTCTCAAACTGGCTGCGCCGCCTCGCATCGACGAGACACTCTGGCAGCTTGTCTTCGCCATGCTTGGCATGGGTGGCTTGCGGACGTTCGAAAAGATCAAAGGTGTCGCGCGGTGAAAGGCAACTTTGACAAATGCTTTGCCTTGATCCTTCAGGACGAAGGCGGCTATGTCAACGATCCTCGCGATCCTGGAGGGCGCACTAACATGGGCGTTACGCAGCGCGCATGGGAGGCTTACGTCCGCAAGGAAGTGAACGAAGAGTTCATGCGTAAGCTGACGCCTGAAATGGTGAAGCCCTTCTATCAGATCATGTACTGGAACCGGCTGCGTTGCGACGAGATGCCAGCAGGCGTCGATTACGCCGCATTCGATCTGGCCGTGAACAGCGGTGTCAACCGTGCCGTCAAGTTCCTGCAAGAGATCGTCGGCGTGCCCGTCGATGGCGTCGTCGGCCCCCGCACACTAGCGGCGATTGCTAACTATGAGCCGCGGCGGCTCATCATCGCGCTGTGTGACGCGCGGTTGCACTTCCTTCAGGGCTTGTCGACCTTTGGCACATACGGCAAAGGATGGACGCGCCGTGTGACGGATGTTCGATCCAATGCGACAGCGATGGCTTAGACTAGCGCGGCGACTTTCGGAAAAGTGATGCCTTCCAGCAGTTCGCTGCGCTCGCGGGCGGCTCGCAGGATGGTGTAGCGCTGATGCAGGCGCACCAACACCGTCGCGCGGCGTTCGCCTGCTCGTTCTTCGTTCAGCATATTCAAGATGGTTTCTTCGTTCAGATCCGCCAGAATGCTGTTAAGTTCTCGCCAGCTCATGGTCATGTTCTAAGTTCCTCAAGGGCTACATCTGAGATGGCGCGTTTATCGTTCAGCGCCGCCCAGATCCGTTCATCAATAGTTTTATTACAGATCACAAGATAACACCAGACATCATGTGTCTGACCGCCACGGTGAAGTCGGCCCACGGTCTGCTCGTACAGTTCCAACGACCAAGGCAAAGACACGAAGATCATCTTGCAGCCGCCATACTGAAGGTTCAGTCCATGCCCTGCGGACTTGGGATGGATTAGCAACAGTTCGATCTTTCCGGCGTTCCAGCGTTTGATGGCGTCCGGATCTTCAACGGTGCAGGCGTGCGGGTAGCGCCGTTTAAGTTCGGCCAGCTCTTCCTTGAAGTTGTACACAATAATCGTATTGGCGCGCTGATTTCCTTCTAGGATTTCGTCCACTAGATCGAACTTGTGCGGCGAGAACCATTTGGCGGTCTGTTTCACATGAAACCGTCCGCCTGTTTCTGCTGGGGTGATCTGCGAATCGTAGATGAAACCCGACGCCATCTGCTGAAGCTTGTTCGTCACCGCAGCAGCGTTCGCCGCCGTGATCTGCGCGTCGCCTAACTGGATGACCAGATCCCGTTTCATGCGCTCATACGGTTTGCGGTCTGGCATGTCGCAGCGCATCTCCACAACATTTAGCTGCGGCAGTTTGTCGCTGTATTCGCCTGGGTCCAGCACGAATGTCGCGGGACGGATTGCAGTCATGATTTGCTGCAACGCACCCTTACGCGGATGCCAGTCACCAAAATCGCGGTTCATGCAGATGAAATACTTCTGAAGGAACGCGCCCTTGGCGCGGCCCAGCAGCGATTGGTCGATGACTTTGCACTGGCCGAAGACATCTTCAAGGCCATTCGAAGTGAATGAGCCTGTCAGGCCCCAGCGCACGGGAATGGTTTCAAGACGGTCAAGCAACGATTTGAAGCGCTTCCCGCTGGGGTTCTTCAGCCGCGTCAGTTCGTCGAACACCACGCCATCAAAGTTATCTAAATCCGGTAAGGATTGGATATTATCGTAATTTGTCACCACGATGGGCGCGTCGCTGTCAAACGCCGTTTGACGCTGTTTAGGCGTCCCAACGGCGACGGCAATCTCAAAATCCGGCGCCCATTTCGTTTGTTCCACAGGCCATACATCTGTGCAGACGCGCTTGGGCGCCAAGACAAGCCATCGTTTGACGTGGCCTTCCGCTAGCATCTCGATCATGGCCGTCAGAGTGATGGCTGTTTTGCCCGCACCCACTGGGGCTAAAATCATGGCTCGGTCGCGTTCAAAGAGGAAGTCGGCTGCTTCATTTTGGTAAGGTCGTAGCGCGAGGCCCATTCATCCACACCTTCAGTTGTCCACAGACAAATGTAATTCTGATTCAATCGCTGCATTTCTGCGGCGAAAATCTTTTGCAAAGGGGCCAAACGGCCCTCTTTCGTTTTTAGCTCTACGAACCATGTCTCACCGTTCGGCATACATGCAACGCGATCGGACACGCCGCGCTGCGTGGGCGACACAAACTTATACGCCACTCCACCGCGTCGCATCACGGCCCATATAAAGTATCGTTCGATTTCGCTCTCTTTCATAAAGAAATGTATTGCATGTCTGTAAAAGATTGTCTAGTGTCTGATTTGTAAGACACTCCAGTGAGGTACAGTAATGGCTCAACATTCGAACATCGTCGGCGGTTCGACCGCCAAACGGGTTATCAATTGTCCAGGTTCGGTGGCGCTTGTCGCGCGTATGCCGCCCAAGCCGTCCAGCATTTATGCGGACACTGGCACGCTGCTGCATAACGTCATCGCAGAGGTGCTGGACGGCAATCTTGACCCTGCTGACTTCATCGGCATGGTGCATGAGAACATTACGTTTGATCAGGATTTGATGAACGACAAAATCCTTCCAGCGCTCGCGGCGCTGAACGAGATCGACCCTGAGAAGAAAATGGAATATGTCGTTGAAACCGTTGTCGGTTTTGGTGATGTGTTGCCAGGCGTCTTTGGCTCGGCGGATTTGATCGGTCGCATTGGCGACACCGCCTACATTATGGATTGGAAGTTCGGTGATGGCGTCGTCGTTGAAGTAGAAGAAAACCCGCAGCCGATGTTCTACGCTGCGGCGGCCATGCGGACGCCTGAAGCCGCATGGGCGTTCAAAGACGCAACTAAGATCGAGCTTGTCATCGTACAGCCACCGCATGTGCGCCGTTGGGAAACGACGCCGCGCCGCATCCAACTGTTCGAGAAAGAACTGATCGCAGCGGTGAAGGCTGCGCAGCAGCCCGACGCCGATCTGGCGTCAGGCGACTGGTGCCGCTGGTGCGCCGCCAAGCCGATCTGTCCTTTGATGACCGGCGTTGTGGATCGCGCTCGGATGGCGTCGTTGAAGGATATTAACGCTGACCAGCTATCCACGTATCTCGACATGATCGATCAGTTGGAAGGCTGGATTAAGGACGTGCGCGCCTTGGCGATGCAGATGTTGGAGGCCGATGTTGCGGTCCCCGGATATAAACTTGTCCCCAAGCGCGCAACTCGTCAGTGGATAGACGACGAAAAGGCTCTTGAGGCAATGCAGGCCGTATGGTCTGATCAGAATGATTTGACGGAGGTGAAAGTCATCAGTCCGGCGAAGGCGGAGAAGCTCTTTAAGAAAGAGAAGCTTGCGTTGCCAACTGAACTTATCGTCGCCGTCTCATCGGGTAACACGCTGGTGTCAGAGGATGATCCTCGCCCAGCGGCGTTACAGATCGGCAAGCAGTTGTCTGCCGCTCTTGGTAAACTCGTCTAAGGAGAAACGGTAATGTCTAATATCACTGCATTCGGTAACGCTAACCTTCCTTCCGTCGCTTCGCTCGCTGACAGCCTCCGGTCGCTCGATTCCGGCCTTGGCGCAGCAGGTGGTTCGGTCATCCTGAAGATGGATAAGACCGGCCATTGGGTGTTCGGCGCGGATCAGACCGAAGTGGAGGACGACTCCACTTGGGCCATCAATCCGTTCAGCTTTGTTCATGGATTTATCGCTTGGGGCGAAGGTGAAGTGCTTGGCGAAAAGATGGTGCCTGTCTCGGCTCCTTTGCCTGAGCTTGATACGGCTCCGCCCGGCGCTAAGCGTGGATGGGAAACGCAGGTCGGCATGTCCTTGAAGTGCGTCTCTGGCGAAGACAAGG
>LJTS01000229.1 GCA_001304425.1 Betaproteobacteria bacterium SG8_40 | reverse complement strand
CGGATTCCAGTCGGCAACGCGGTACGAGAGCAAGGCAACCAGCACCACCACCAGAGCCGCGCCTGCGAAACCGAGCACATAGCCGGCGTCGGTGCCCAGACCGAGCAACATCGCCGCCAGCATCCCGGCGGCCGCTCCGCTGGATACGCCAAAAACATAAGGATCGGCCAGCGGGTTGCGCAACAGTGTCTGCAGGAAACAGCCGGCAACGGCGAGCAGCGCGCCGGTCACGAATGCGGCGAACACGCGTGGCGCGCGCAACTGCCAGACGATTTCCGCGGCGATCCCCTCGTCCTTGCGCAGCGCGGCGAGAAGGTCATCGGTGCCGAGTGTGACGCTGCCCGTTGCGAGCCCCGCGAGCACAGATACAAGCGCCAGCGAAAAGAAGAAAATGAACTTTCGCGTGAAATCCAAACCGTGGTGACCGGGAAAGTGGTCCGAAGACAATCAGCGCAGGCTGATGACTTGCCAGCCTTCTTCCAACGCATGTTCCTTCAGCGTCTCGTCCGGGTCGACCGCAACCGGATGACTGACGATGCCAAGCAATGGGAGATCGTTGAGCGAATCGCTGTAAAACCACGTTTCATCGAACACGCCCCAGTCAAGATCGTGTTCCTTGAGCCATTCCTGCAAGCGCTTGACTTTTCCGTCGCGGAACGCGGGCGTGCCTTTCACGCGGCCGGTGAACTCGCCGTCGACTTCCTCGGGTTCGGTCGCGATGAGGTTCTCAATGCCGAATTCGCGAGCGATCGGCCACGTTACAAAACTGTTCGTCGCCGTCACGATCACCCGCGCATCATCCTCATGACTGGAGACAAGATCGCGCGCCTTGGTTGAAATCAACGGCTGGATTCGTTCCGCCATGAACTCGGCATGCCACTCGTCAAGCTGACTGCGCGGATGGCGCGCCAGCGGCTTTAGTTGAAAATCCAGGAATTCATGGATGTCCAGAGTGCCCGCCTTGTAGGCTTCGTAGAACTTCTGATTGCGCGCTTCGTACACTTCGCGGTCGAGAACTTCCTTGTCGATGAGGAACTGCGCCCACTCGAAATCGCTGTCGCCCGACAGCAGGGTGTTATCCAGATCGAATAACGCCAGCTTCACGCCGCCCGCTCCATCATCGGCACGGGACCGCGCCCGGAGCAGTACCCGCCCCGCGGCATCAGCCTGTTTGCGTCAATCTTTAGCGACGTCATGAAATTCAATCACCTGAGCACGGAGTGTGCGAATGAATTGAGCGAATGAGTATAGCCGAATTGGCTTCCGTTGAAGCCGGCGGCGACGCTGCGTGACGGCAAAGCCTCGCCGCCGCCTGGCAACCGGAAATCATTCATCCATCGGCATCGGACAAAAGCTCGCGCACAAGCGGTATCGTGATGGCACGCTTGTTTTCCAGCGAGTAACGGTCGAGAGCCTCCAGCAACCCAAGCAAGGCCGGCAGGTCGCGGGCCTGGCGCCTGAAAAGGTACTCGATCACCTCGCGCCCGAGATTGAATCCGCGCGCGCGCGCGTGTTCGGTCATCGCCGCCATCTTTTCGTCGTCGGACAGGCCGTGAACTTCGTACGCGAGGCCCCATCCGAGGCGCGTCATAAGGTCCTCGCGGAGAGGAAGGCGGGCACTGGGAACCGCACCGGCTGCAATCAGCACCCCTCCGCCATCGCGCTGCGCGTTGTAGACATTGAACAAGCGCTCCTGGCTCTGCTCGTCCAGTTGCTCCACGTCGTCTGCCAGCACCACCTCCGGGGGCGGTACATCCGCCAGTACCATGGCGCCGTCAAGCTGCGCGACCGGGACATCACGGGCGGAAAAGGCCGAACGCATCGCCTGTAACAAGTGCGTCTTGCCGCATCCATGCCCGCCCCAGATATAAACCATCCGCTCGGAACGATCGCCGGCCGCGAGCGCAGACAGCATCGCGAGCAACTCGGCGTTGCGCCCCGGTACAAAATTTCCGAGTGAAGGCAGCGGCTGCGGTGCAAGCGAAAGCGCGAGTTGCCGCATCAGTCAACTCTCCCGGCTAAGCGAAAAAACCCGGGCTGGACGGCATCGTTGTTCATGATCTTGGCGGTACAGAATCTTGGCGGTACAGACAGATGGCAAACAGAACCTGACTCATAATTCATCGCACCATGCGTTGCGGCCACGCACTATTGCTGCAAGGCGAGAAGCGGGGTCATTGCCGTCAGCATTGACAAGCCGAACAACGCAGCGGAGGCGTGCTCTGGCCATAAACCTCCGGTATGGAACGTATTTTTGCCCCCGACATCGTTAGTTGCTCCTTGTTTGGGTCAACCAAACCGCGTCACACGTGGCTGGCCGGGGGCGAGAATCGTTGCCATCGCACGCGGGAGCAATTATGGGACAGGTTGCGGGAACAGGGCGAATGTTATCCATTTTTTTTGTAGAATTCGCGGGCGCCGAAGTTGTATCCGCCGTGCTGGTTTCCGACAGCATCGCCTCGTGATAGAACCCGGGATGCCGAATCTGTCCCGAAGCCAACATCCACTCAACCTGGAACCCGACCTCAGATTGAAACCCGACTCGCAGGACAAACCGCTTTCCTACCGTGACGCCGGCGTCGATATCGATGCCGGCGATCGACTCGTTCAAAACATCAAGTCTCTCGCGCGCCGTACTGCCAGAGAGGGAATGCTGACCGGCATCGGCGGCTTTGGCGCCCTGTTCGAAATTCCCGGCCGGTTTCGGCAACCGGTGCTGGTCACCGGCACCGACGGAGTTGGCACCAAGCTCAAGCTCGCCTCAGTGACAGGACAGCATGACACCATCGGTATCGACCTGGTAGCGATGAGTGTCAACGACATTCTCGTTCAGGGCGCGGAGCCATTGTTCTTCCTCGACTATTTCTCCTGCGGGAAGCTCGACGTGGACGTCGCCACCCGTGTTGTCAGCGGCATTGCCCGCGGTTGCGAGCTTGCCCATTGTGCGCTGATTGGCGGCGAGACGGCCGAGATGCCAGGCATGTATGCAGAAGGCGAATATGACCTTGCCGGGTTCGCGGTCGGCGCGGTCGAGAAGTCAGAGATCATCGACGGCCGGTCGATCCGTCCGGGTGACGCGGTGCTCGGTCTGGCGAGCAGCGGTCCACATTCCAACGGCTACTCGCTGATCAGGCGCATCGTCGAGCGCTCGGGTACCGACCTCGGAAGCCCTTTCGGCAGCAGCACGCTGGGAGAAACCCTGCTTGAACCGACACGGATTTACGTCAAAGCGGTGCTTGCGGCAATGAGAGAAGTGACCATCAAGGGACTGGCGCATATTACCGGCGGCGGTCTGCTGGAAAACGTGCCACGCGTTCTGCCGCCCAACGTGGTGGCGGAACTGCGGCGCGATACGTGGCCACAACCGCCGATTTTCGACTGGCTGCAAACCAACGGCAACGTGGCGCGGCAGGAAATGTTGCGTGTATTCAATTGCGGCATAGGCATGGTTGTCATTTGCGTTGAGGAAGATGCCCAACGCCTGGCCGAGGTGCTTGCCGCTGAAGGCGAAACGGTGCATCGCCTCGGCACGGTGCGCGAGCGCAACGGCGGCGAGGCCCAGACGGTCGTTGTCTGACAACACGTCAAACATGAAACGCATCGTCGTTCTCATATCCGGACGCGGCAGCAACATGCGCGCGCTGTTCGAAGCGAAGCTGCCGGCAACCATTGCTGCCGTCATCAGCAACAACCCGGCCGCGGCCGGGCTTGAATACGCGCGCCGGCACAACGTCGAAGCACGCGTCGTCAATCATCGCGACTTTCCGGACCGGAGCAGCTTCGACGCGGCATTGGCGGCAGAAGTCGCGTCCTTTACCCCGGATCTGGTGGTGCTGGCCGGTTTCATGCGCATACTTACCGAGACATTCGTCACACGCTTTGCCGGACGCATGCTCAATATCCATCCGTCGCTACTTCCCGCCTTTACCGGAGTAAATACTCACCAGCGTGCTCTCGACGAAGGCGTCAGGTTGCACGGCTGTACGGTCCATTTCGTCACTGCAACACTGGATCACGGGCCGATCGTGATCCAGGCGGCCGTCCCGGTGCTTCCTGGAGACGACGAGGCAACGCTGGCGGCCCGGGTGCTGGAGCAGGAGCACCGCATTTACCCGACGGCGGTGCGCTGGCTGCTCGAAGACAAGGTGTCGCTTGAACAGGGGCGCGTGAAGTTTCACGGCGCACTTTGCTTTCCCGCGGCGGTCATATCACCGGCAGAACAGGACAAGGGGCCGCGGACGGGTCAAGCCCGAGAGGTCTGAAACGATGAGACGCGAAACGAAACGATTAGCCTTGCGTTGGCTGTTGCCGGCGATGATTCTGACTGCGGGCATGGCGCAAGCCATGCCGCCACAGCATGTAGAGCTGTCCTTCGAGATTCGCTTCGGCAAATTGCAGCTCGGCGTCGGTGAGGACAGGCTGGAACATGATGGCAAGCACTACGAGGTGTACAACGACACCATCCCGAAAGGCATTGCCGCCATATTCATCAATGATATCCGCCGCGAGAGCAAGGGCTCGATCACCAGTACCGGCCTGCGCCCCGTCAGTTTCATCGAGCATGGCCGCAAGAACGGCATCAGGGCAGCCGAGTTTGACTGGTCGAACAACAAGCTGCGGCTGATTCACGATGAAACGAATGAAATCGTTGACCTGCCGGAGGGTGCAATCGACCAGGCCAGTCTGCCGTACGCGTTCGCCTTCGCCGGCAAGGTGCCCGAAAGTTTTACCGTTCATGTCACGGACGGGCGCAGACTGGCGCAATACCAGTATCGGATCGTCGGCAACGAGCGGATTGCATCTGCTCTCGGTGAACTCGAAACCATCCACATCGAAAAGGTGCGCGGGCCAGAGGACAAACGCAGCTTCGAGTTCTGGGTCGCGACTGAACACAACTACCTGCCGGTGCAGATGCGTTTTACCGACAAGAAGGGACGCAGGTTCGATTCCGTGGTCACCGCGATCCGCTATCCCTGAACGCCACAGGTGAAACTGTCCAGAACCTTACTGGAGTCAGCCTCTGAGGCGACTGCGCTCGCCTGCAAACTCGACCGGCCCGCCGATACTGTCCTGAGCGAGTTTTTCCGTAACAACCGCGGACTGGGCAGCCACGACCGTCCGTTTGTCGCCGACACGGTGTTCAGCGTGCTGCGCAACAAGCGGCTGCTCGAGGCCATCGTCCCTGACCCCGATCCGCGGCGCCTGGTGTTGGCCAGCCTGCTGAAATTGCAGGGGATGTCGATCAAGGCACTGGAGCCCGTGGTCGGGCGCCTGGATCAACCATGGCTGATAACGGTAAAACGATCGGTGACC
>LJTS01000228.1 GCA_001304425.1 Betaproteobacteria bacterium SG8_40 | reverse complement strand
CACGATGGGCTCGACGGTTGAGTTCGCCGATCTGCCCGGCGTGTTCGATGACGTTCTCAAGGCGCAGATCAAGGGACGCACCGTCGTCAGGATAGGCGGATAACAACGGCCGGGCACGGAAAGGTTCAGGGGGGAGTCATCGAAATGGGGCAAAAGTATCAGCAGTTCTATCGCCGGTCGATCGAGGATCGCGATGCATTCTGGACGGAGCAGGCGGCACTGATCGACTGGAACAAGCCGTTCGATCAGGTTCTGGAGTACAGCAACCCGCCGTTCGCGCGCTGGTTCGTGGGCGGGCAGACGAACCTGTGCCACAACGCGATCGACCGGCATCTGGATGCACGCGGCGGTCAGCCGGCGCTGATTTATATCTCGACCGAGACCGGGGCCGAAAAGACCTACAGCTACGACGAACTGCACGAAGAGGTGGTGCGCTGTGCGGCGGTGCTGCGCGGCCTGGGTGTGGGCAAGGGCGATGTCGTACTGATCTACATGCCGATGATCCCGGAAGCGATCTTCGCGATGCTGGCGAGCGTGCGCCTTGGCGCGGTCCATTCGGTCGTGTTTGGCGGGTTCGCGCCGGCGAGCCTGGCACTGCGGATCGACGATGCGAAGCCGAAAGTGATGATTACCTCCGATGCCGGCATGCGCGCCGGGCGGGTGATTGCGTACAAGCACCTTGTCGACGAGGCGATGCGCCTGTCACAGTCCCCCCCGGAGAAGGTGGTCATCGTCAATCGCGGGCTTGACAGCAATATGGCGATCACCGAGGGCCGCGACCTCGATTACGCGACCCTGGCTCGACAACATGCGGGTGAGGATGTACCCGTCACCTGGCTCGAATCGAGCGACCCGAGTTACGTGATGTACACCTCGGGTACCACGGGCAAGCCGAAAGGCGTGCAGCGCGATACCGGCGGTTACGCCGTGGCGCTGGCCGCGTCGATGAAACACATCTACTGCGGTAACGCCGGCGACACCATGTTTACGACCTCCGATATTGGCTGGGTCGTCGGTCACTCGTACATCGTCTACGCGCCGTTGATTTGCGGCCTGACGACAATCGTTTATGAAGGCGTGCCGATTCGTCCGGATCCGGGCATCTGGTGGAAGATCGTGCAGGACTACAAGGTCAAGGTGATGTTTTCGTCACCGACCGGCGTGCGAGTACTGAAGAAGCAGGACCCGGAGTACATGTCGAAGTACGATATGTCTTCTTTGAAACATATCTTCCTCGCCGGCGAACCGCTCGACGAACCGACCCACACCTGGCTGACCGAAGCGCTCGGCAAACCGGTAATCGACCATTACTGGCAAACCGAAACCGGGTGGCCGATACTGACATCGGTGCCGGGCGTGGAAGAAACGCCGATCAAGTTCGGCAGCCCGTCTTTTCCGGCCTATGGTTACGACCTCAAACTGTTGCGCGAATCCGACGCCAGTGAAGCGGACGCGGACGAGAAAGGTGTTGTGGCGATCATCCCGCCGCTACCGCCAGGCTGCATGACGACCCTGTGGGGCGATGACGAGCGCTTTGTGAATACGTATTTCTCCACGTTCACGTCGAAGCTTGTCTACTCGACATTTGACTGGGGTATCCGCGACAGGGACGGCTACTATTTCATTCTCGGACGTACCGATGACGTCATCAACGTCGCTGGCCACCGTTTGGGTACGCGAGAGATCGAGGAAGCGGTACAAGCGCATCCCAATATCGCGGAAGTCGCAGTCGTCGGTGTCGACGATCAGCTAAAGGGGCAAATGCCATTGGCGTTCGCGGTGGTGAAGGATGCGTCCAGGATTGCCACCGCGGAGTTGAAGGCCGCCGAGGAAAAGGCGGTCATGGCGAAAGTGGATGCCCAGCTGGGTGCCATTGCAAGGCCGCGCCGTGTCTACTTCGTCTCTACGCTGCCCAAGACGCGGTCCGGAAAGATGTTGCGCCGGAGCATCCAGGCGCTGGCCGAAGGGCGCGATCCGGGCGACCTGACTTCGCTGGAAGATCCCGGTGCGCTCGAGCAGATTCAACAAGCGGTCAAGGGCTAGTTTTCCCGAAGCAGTGCTGTCGCGGAACTCCGGCACACGGCGGCAGCGCGCTCACCGGGTTGCGCGATCGGACATCGAAATCGCAGGGAGGCGCTGATGAAGTGGCTGCTTCTGTTGAACGGTCTGGCACTGCTCGTATACGCAACTTTCGTTGCCGCGTTCCTGTTTGCCGATGTCCGGCTCTTTCCGCAATTGAGCACGATGATGCCCCCGCCCGAAGCCGTCGGGACGGCGATACGTGAAGGCGGCGATGTCGAGGGGTTGCGCGCGATTGCAATGATCCTGTACGACCATGTCCGCGATCAGGCGGCAGTTGTCAATAGCCTGGTGGACGACATGGTTTTCTGGGGGCGTTTGCATTTCCTGGCAGCGCTGGGCCTGGCCTGCCTGAACGTCGCGCTGCTGTTGAGGTTGCGCAGGGCAACCGGGCGGAAAAACTAGGCGGGTGCAGCCGCAAGCTGTCGTGGCAGCGATCGGCAACGGCAACGCGCCGGCTTGTGTGCGGAAGCAGGTCAATCGACGTGCGTAGAGTCACTTGACGCATGTCAAACCCGAGCGGGGATGGGACAATAGACTGCCTTTTGTTATTGGCGCATATGCGAAAAACACACTGAAAGGAAATCGAATGAACCCGAATGTGGGAAGTGCGGACCGGGTAATCCGGATCATTGTCGGGCTTGGGCTGGTCAGTCTGTTTTTTATACTGGAAGGCGCTGCCCGCTGGCTGGGTGTGATTGGCGTGGTCCTGATTGCCACCGCGGTCATCAATTTCTGTCCGCTTTACAAGGTGCTCGGTTTGAGCACGACGGGCAGCAAGGCGGGACATTAGCGCCTGTCAGCCAGGACGCGAAATCGCCACGTAATCCTGCTTTCCGTCAACGACGGTTTGCCTGCGCGGATGGTTTCGCCCATTCCTTCGTGGGTGCGGCGGCCCGTGCATACGGTTCGGATTGCGCCATCGGTACCTCGCACTTGCAGGCGTCGCCCCGGGGGCGTGAGTGCAATGGCAAACGGCCCGCAGCGAGTTGACCCGTTGCCGGCGTGGCCGGCTTTCCGGCGAGGTCTTTTCCGGCATCGGGTGCTGCTGCGATGACGCCTTCGCCTAGTGGCGCGGGCGAGTGCTACCACTGCGGATTACCGCTGCCTGCCGGTACCGACTATGCGATCATCATAGCCGGGATGTCGCGGCAGATGTGCTGCCCCGGTTGCGTAGCGGTCGCCTCTGCGATCGTGTCCTCGGGTCTGGACAGTTATTACACCCGCCGCGACAGCTATCCCGCATCATCTCCCCGGGAAGTGCTGCCGGCAGCCGTTCGCGATCTGCAGGTTTTTGACCGGGCCGAAATCGAGACCCGGTTTGTCGACGAACCCTCGGAGCATGAGCGCGAAGCGACGCTGATTGTCGAGGGGATTTCCTGTCCGGCGTGTGTCTGGTTGAACGAAACGCATCTGTTGCGCACACCCGGAGTGGTGGCCGCCAGCATCAACTACACAACCAACCGCGCCAAGGTGCGATGGGACACGAGGCACACTTCGCTGTCCGGGATTCTGGCCGCGATCTCCGCGATCGGTTATCAGGCTTACCCGTACGATGCGCGTTCGCTGGAGGCGGCGCGCAAGCGCGAGGCACGCGGCCTGCTGGCGCGCCTTGCAATTGCCGGCCTGGGTGTCATGCAGGTGATGATGTATGCGCTGCCTCGCTACATCGCGCAGCAAGGTGATATCGAACAAAGCCTGGATGCGCTGATGAACTGGGCAGCGCTGATCCTGACGGTACCTGTCGTGCTCTATTCGGCGCAGCCGTTCGTGTCGGGCGCCTGGCGGGACATCCGTAACCGGCGGCTCGGGATGGACGTGCCGGTTGCCGCGGCCATTGCCATTGCGTTTTCGGCGAGCGTGCTGGCAACGCTAACGGGTCAAGGCGAGGTCTATTTCGATTCGGTCGCGATGTTTGTGTTTTTCTTGCTGATTGCCCGATATGTCGAGCTTCGCGCACGGCAGAAAGCGGCGTCTTACCTGGAGAGTCTGTCTCACGCGGTGCCTGCGACCGGCAACAGGCTGTCGGATTATCCGGCATCGTTGCAGGCGGAACTGGTTCCGGTCGCCGCACTGCTCGCCGGCGAGCACGTGCTGGTCAGGCCGGGGGAGACATTCCCGGCCGATGGCACGATTGTGCGTGGTGACTCCGAGGTCGACGAAGCATTGCTGACCGGCGAGAGTACGCCGGTGAAGAAGCTGGAAGGGCATCCGGTCACGGGCGGGTCGATCAACCGCGGGAACCCGCTTGTGGTGCGCCTCGAACGGGTTGGCAATGAAACGATACTTTCCGCCATTGTCAGGCTGATGGAACGCGCGTCCTTGTCGCGTCCGCGCGTGCAGCAGATCACCGACCGGGTTGCGGCACGCTTTGTCGCAGTGGTGCTCCTGTTGGCGGGAGGAACCGCAGCCTGGTGGATGACGCACGACGCTGCGCAGGCGCTGCCGATCGTTGTTTCGGTGCTGATCGTCACCTGTCCCTGCGCACTGGCGCTCGCGACGCCGATGGCGATGGCGGTGGCAACCAGTTCGGCGGCCCGCCGCGGCTTGCTGGTAACGCGCGCCCATGCGCTCGAAGGTTTGGCGCAAGCGACGCATTTCGTGGTTGACAAGACGGGTACCTTGACCGTGGGGCAACCCAGCGTGAGCGCGGTCCATCCGTTGGGAATTGCACGTGCCGAAGCATTGACGCTCGCGGCGGCTCTGGAGCAGGGCTCGGAGCACCCGGTGGCGCTGGCAATGCGTGAAGCCGCTGACGCAAGCTTGTCCGCCCGGCAGGTTCGCAACGTGCCGGGATGCGGCATCGAGGGAGTGGTCGGCACAAGAATGTTGCGCATCGGTAATCAGCGCTTTGTGGCGGAGCTGGCGCGCGATGGCGACACGCATGGCGTTGAAGCACAAATCTGGCTGGCCGACGAGGATCGAATGCTCGCCGGCTTCGATCTGCAGGACCGGGTCAGGCCTGATGCAAAGGGTTTCATCGCGGCGCTGCAGGCACAGGGCGCGCAAGTTATCCTGTTGTCCGGCGACCGGGAGTCCGTCGTGCATGAGACGGCAAAGGCCCTGGGTGTGGCCACCTGGCGGGCGGAAATGTCTCCGCAGGGCAAACTGGATTACGTCAAGGCGTTGCAATTGCAGGGTGCGGTTGTGGCGATGGTCGGAGACGGCGTCAACGATGCACCCGTGCTCGCACAGGCGCAGATCGCGGTTGCGCTGATGAGTGGTGCGGCTCTCGCCCAGGGTA
>LJTS01000227.1 GCA_001304425.1 Betaproteobacteria bacterium SG8_40 | reverse complement strand
CGGACCTTTGCCTGCAATGGCTCGTCTCCGCCCCAGCCCTCGATCAGCACCGGCATGCCCGGCGCGATCTTGACTGCCTCGGTCGACAGGAAGTCGATGACAATCTCCAGGTCTTCGGCGTCGCCGACGATGAGCAACGGTTCGCCCGCGCTCACGACCCGCTCGCTTTTCTCCGGGATGCGCAGGACCTTGCCGGATACCGGCGATTCGA
This sequence comes from Betaproteobacteria bacterium SG8_40, assembly GCA_001304425.1. Lineage (GTDB taxonomy): Bacteria > Pseudomonadota > Gammaproteobacteria > Burkholderiales > Eutrophovitaceae > SG8-40. Next base: position 9,767 of record LJTS01000227.1, on the reverse strand, counting down.
GGTTGACCACCGCCCGGCTGCCCGGCTTGGCTTCGATGGCGAGTTTCGCGGCCTGCGCCGCACGTAGTTCGGCCGCCGCAGCGCGTGCCCTGAACCGGGCGGCATCGAGCGCATTGGAACCGGTGATTTCCGCGACGATCGCTTTCTCGGCCGCCTGCGGCGAGACAAAGCCGTCACGTACCAGCTGGGCGACGCGGTTTCGCTCGCGCAAGGCCTGCTCGTGTTCGGTTTGTGCGCGCCTTACCTGTTCGTCCGCTTCTTTCTTGAGCGCCTGCGACGATGCGATACGAGCCAATTGTTCGTCGCGCTCGCGTGCCGTCAGCGGCACCGGCCAGATGCGGGCAACGACCTGTCGTTCTTTCACCGGGTCGCCTTCGTGCAGTTCGATGCGGCTGGCCCGGCCGGCCACCGGCGCGCTGACCACGAAGCGATCGTGTGCGCGTGTTTCGCCGTCCTCGTCCACGGTCACCATCATCGGACCGGTGGTGACCGCAGCGACATCGACATCAACTGCGGCAGGAAGGAAAAGCGCCGCAATGCCGGCGACAAGAACAAGCACGATGACGCCATAGATGATTTTTCTGGTCATGTTTTTTGTGTCCCGCCGTTACTCCCGCGTCTTCAGTACCGCGATCAGGTCGAGTTTGTTCAGCCGCCTTGCGACCAGTCCGCCCGATACCGCCGCGGCTACCAGCACAACCGTCAGCGACAGGCCGAACGTGCTCGAGGTGAACAACAGCGGCATGCGGTAGAACTCCGTGTCGAGCGACAGTGAAAGAAGCCAGCTCAGCAAGATTCCGAACGAAAACCCCAACGGAATGGCGGCGAGCGTCAAAACCGCCTGCTCGCCCAGAAGGATGGCAGAAACTTCGCGCTTGGTAAAACCCAGCACCCTGAGCGAAGCGAGTTCGTTGCCCCGCTCCGAGAGCGCAATGCGCGCGCCGTTGTATATCACGCCGAACGCGATGATGCAGGCGAAAATGATGTTGATGAGCGTCGCCGTGACGATGCTGCGGTCGAGAATTTCCTGAAAGCTCGTCAGCAGCGCTTGCCGGAATGCAACGCCACCCACTGCCGGCAGCGTCTTCAGCGTGGTGTACAGATCGGCCGCCCGTTGGTCGTCGATCGCCAGGTAGGCGCCGGAAATCGAGGCGCCTTCGCGCATGACGCCATTGAGTGCCGAGATGTCCATGTACGCACCAAGGCCGACCAGTTCGTCCACCAGACGGCTGACCTGAATCTGACGAACCGGGCGCGCTCCCTCGAGTATTTCCATCCGCAGGGTGTCGCCGGTAGCGACATCGAGAATCTCGGCCAGCTTGCTTGACAGCACCAGGCCATCGGGCGGCAGGTCGACCGTGCGTCCCTCCGAATCGACCAGGCGGCGCAGCCGGGATCCCTGCTCGATGCCGATGATCTCGGCGCGCTTGGAGCGGTGCTCGTTCCTGAACCGCACGGGCACCGAGCGGAAAGGCTCGGCGTACAGCACGCCTGGCAGGCGGCTGACCTCGAGCCGCGCAGTGGCGGAGGCCGGTTCATTGAACACGATCAGCACGTCCTCTCTTTGCACTTCCTCGAACTGCATGCGCATCAGGTGGGTGATCGAGGCCAGCATGTAGCCGCCCACCAGCAGAATGCCGGCGGCGCAGGCGATGCCAAACGTCGACATCAATGAGTTCCAGCGCCGGCGCAGCAGATGGCGCACGATCATGCGCCCGGAAGCCGGCAGCAGGCGATGCAGCCCGCTGTGCTCGAGAGCCGTCGCGTGATACGTGGGCGGTGGCTCGGGCCGCATGGCAACGGCCGGCGGCAGCACTGCCGCGCGCCGTACCGCTGACAAGGCGCCGGCGATGGCGGCAGCCAGGCTCACGGCCACGCCGATGGCGATGACCTGTGGCGTGACCGCGAAAGGCAGTTCCGGAAAGCGGTAGTAGTCCTGGTACAACGCGGTCAGTTGCGCCCCGAGGTACAGTCCGCCGGCCGCGCCAATCACTACCCCCGCCAGCACCGTCATCGCCGCCAGTTTCAGGTAGTGTGTGCCGACATCAGAATTGCTGTAGCCGAATGCCTTGAGCAAACCGATTTCGGTTCTCTGCAGCGCGACCAGCCGTGACAGGACGATATGCAGCAGGAATGCAGCGACGCCGAGAAAAATTGCCGGCAAGTAGGTCGACGTGATGCGGTTCTGCGAAATTTCATCGGAGATGAAACGGTGCGACAGCTGCTCGTCGCGCCCGTATGCACCGAGTCCGCCGTAGCGGACCAGCACATCATCCAGGCGCGCAATCACTTCGGCTTCCATCGCGCCGGCGGACAAGGTCAGTGCCAGGTCGTTGAACGCGCCTTCCATGTTGAAGGCGGCGGCCAGGGCGGTCTCGCCCATCCACAGCACACCGAAACGGCGATTGTCCGGGAAGATGGTGCCGCCACCGGCTTCATATATGTACTCGGGCGACAGACCGATGCCGACGATGGTGAGCCGTTGCCAACGCCCGTTGATGACGGCGTCGAGCGTGTCGCCTGGCTGAAGATCGTTCGCCGAGGCGAAGGCCATGCTGGCGATGATCTCGTTTGGCTGCCCGGCTTCGATGTATCGGCCGCGGGCGAGATACAGATCGTTGATCATCGACGTGCGCTTTTCCGGCACCGACACCAGCCGGCCGGTGGCGGGTTCGTTCAGGCCGGGGACATCCAGGGTAACGCCCATCACGACGCGGGCCCGTACGCCGGCGACGCCCTCGATTTCGGAAACTCGCCGCGTAACACTCAGCGGCGCGCGTTTCAATTGTGCGAACACATTGGCAAAGCGGTAACCCTGGTAGTAGTCGGCCTGGGCAATGCGCAGTGATTCGTAGGTACAGCGCATCGACACGAACGAGGCGACGCCGCACATCACCACCAGTGCCGTCGCGATGAGTTGCCCGCGCAAGTGCCACATGTCGCGCACGATCATGCGGTTTCGCGTTTTCACCAGCTCAGCTCCGAGGGCGACAGTTTGCGTTCGTTGCGCTGGATTTCGACGATCTGGCCGCTGCTCATGCGCACTACCCGGTCGGCCATGCCGGCAATCGCGGCGTTATGGGTAATCACGGCGATGGTGGTATGCAGTTCGAGGTTGACGCGGGCCAGCACTTCCAGCACCAGCTTGCCGGTTGCGTAATCCAGCGCGCCGGTCGGCTCGTCGCACAGCAGTACGTCGGGGCGCTTGGCTACGGCGCGCGCAATCGCCACGCGTTGCTGCTCGCCACCTGACAACTGCGCCGGGAAGTGATTCATCCGTTCGTCAAGTCCGACCAGTCGCAACGCGTCTTTCGGATCCATCGGGCTTTCGGCGATTTCGGTCACCAGTGACACGTTCTCGAGCGCGGTCAGGCTGGGAATCAGGTTGTAGAACTGGAAGACAAAGCCGACATGCTCGCGCCGGAATTGCGTCAGCTCGGCTTCGCTGGCGGTTGTCAGCGTGTGGTGCAGGTACTGCACATGTCCGCTGGTCGGCACATCCAGACCGCCGAGAATGTTCAGCAAGGTCGACTTGCCGCTGCCCGACGCGCCGAGCAAGACGACCAGTTCGCCGGCATACAGGTCCAGGTCAACCCCGCGCAAGGCGTGCACCTGGACTTCGCCCATCTGGTAGACCTTGGAGACGTTGTCGGCGTGAAAAACCGCCTCGCGCTGGTTGTTGTCGGCTGAAGTCGCCATGGCTTTATCGGTCCGCTCTGTTCCGGCGAAATCTAGCCGAATAAGACCTGTGCAGGATTGACCTCGATCAGTTTACGCCGTGGCTGACCGGACCGCTCCGTTCACCCAGGCAGGCAGTGACCTGAAGCGTCGCCAGGCAGTGCCGGAGCGATACTCTGAAAGGGAATGGCGTGAAATGCCCGGGATTGCCATTTGTCAATACAGGCTCGCTCGGCGCGGATAGAATCAGTCACTGGTGGCAGGCCTTGAAAAGGGCAGCTTCGTTACTACCTGTGTAGTGTCATTAGATCTGTTGCAAACATGGTCTCCTCGCAATCATTCCCGGGTGCGCAGCCCGATGCGCCGGTGGTGTCGCTGTCGGACGTGCGCTTTGCCTGGAACGCCGGGTCATCGATCGTGATCGACATCCACCGACTGGATATCGCCCGTGGCGAACGGATTTTCGTGCGCGGCCCGAGCGGCAGCGGCAAGTCGACCTTGCTCAGCCTGCTGGGCGGAATGGTGATTCCGCAAAACGGAACGGTACGCGTACTTGGTCACGATCTGGCCGGGATCGGCGGCGCCGGCCGCGACCGTTTTCGCGCCGACCACATAGGATTCATCTTCCAGATGTTCAATCTGATTCCGTATCTGTCGGTTGTGGAGAACGTCATCCTGCCGTGCGGTTTTTCGCAGCGGCGGGCGGGCAACGCGATCATGGCCGCAGGCATTCTGCACCGTCGGGTTACCGAACTCAGTGTCGGCCAGCAGCAGCGCGTCGCAGCGGCACGCGCGCTCATCGGCGCGCCGGAGCTGGTCATCGCGGACGAGCCGACGTCGGCGCTCGATGCCGATCGGCGTCTGGCGTTCATCGACCTGCTGTTTCAGGAGTGCGAGCGCGAACAGGCGACCCTGGTATTTGTCAGCCATGACGCGGCAATGGCCTCGTTGTTCGATCGTGCCATCGAACTCACCGGCATGACGCGAGCCGATCTCGCTGGCGAAGCGGCAGCGGCGGCACGATGATTTATTTGCTCGCCGTCAAGTCACTGCGCAACCGCAAATTCACCGCGGCGCTGACCGTATTGTCCATTTCGCTGGCGGTGATGTTGTTGCTGGGCGTAGAGCGCATTCGAAGCGAATCGCGCGAGAGCTTCACGGCGACGATCTCGGGAACCGACCTGGTGGTCGGTGCGCGCAGCAGTCCAGTGCATCTGCTGCTGTATTCGGTGTTCCGGATCGGCAATCCGACCAACAATCTGCGCTGGGACAGCTATCGCGCGATTGCCGATCGGCCGGAAGTGGCCTGGACCATACCGTTGTCCCTGGGCGATTCCCACCGCGGCTACCGGGTGGTGGGTACCGACGGGAATTATTTCGGGCATTTCCGCTTTGCGCGCGACCGGGCGCTGCAGTTCGCGCAGGGCAGGGCGTTCGGGGATGTGCATGACACGGTTATGGGGTCGGAGGTTGCGCGCAAACTCGGATATCACACCGGCGACGAGATTGTCATTGCGCATGGGGCTGGCGACATCAGTTTTACGTTGCACGAGCAAATGCCTTTTCACGTTGTCGGCATTCTGGCGCCAACCGGCACTCCGGTTGACCGTACCGTGCACGTGCCTCTTGAAGGACTCGAAGCGGTGCATGCCGCGGGCGGGGCGGGCGGCACACATGACCCGCTCGCGGCGGCACTGCGGGGAATCCACCTCGATGAAGCAGACGGACACGAACACGGTGGCGAGCCCGGCGCCGGCCCTGCCATCAGTGCGTTTCTGGTCGGTTTGAAATCGCGTGCGTCCGCCTTGTCGATGCAGCGCTTCGTGAACGAATATGGAGGTGAGCCGATGACCGCGATACTTCCGGGGGCGACGCTGCAGGAGGTATGGGAAATTCTCGGTGCAGCCGAGAAGACATTGTTCGCAGTGTCGGCGCTCGTGGTGGTCGTCGGCCTCGCCGGCATGCTGGTCGCGTTGCTGACGAGTTTGAGTGAGCGGCGCAGGGAAATGGCTGTTCTGCGCTCGGTGGGTGCCCGCCCGATGCACGTGTTCGGCCTGATCCTCGGGGAAGCGGCTTTCCTGACCTGCGTCGGGGTAGTGATCGGCGTCATTGGCCTTTACGCCGGGCTGATGATCGGCAAGGGCTGGCTCGAAGCGGGGCTTGGATTGTTCTTGACGATCGGTTGGCCGTCGGTACATGAACTGGAGTTGATTGCGGTGGTGGCTATCGCCGGCGTCTTGATCGGCGTGATCCCCGCCTGGCGTATCTATCGTTACTCCCTTGCCGACGGCATGACGGTGAGGGTCTGATCGATCCGTCTGATCCACGTCAACCGCCAGATCCCCGGCGGTGGCATATGATGCGCATTTGCAGAGAGTTCCCCGCCATGACTTTTCAGTCGCGTTTGTTTTTCGGTGTGCTTTTGTTGGCCCTGTTGCCACTGGCGCAAGCGGAAGAGCCCCGTCAACTGACGTGGGCGAACCTCGTGCCGGCGTCGGCGGTAACGGAAAACCCTTTCCTTGAACTCAGCCGTGACCAGCTGACATGGATCAGTGATGTCGCAGCGGTCCGCGACCGGCAGGCGCGCGGCGACACGACGGTCACGCCGGCCGAAATTCAGACGGCAAGGAACCTGTCAGAGAAACTCGAGCAGGCGGGAGTAGATGTCGATGGTTTGCTGGCGCAACGGGCAGTGATCGCCAGGCGCGGGCAGGAAGTCGATCAGACGCTGGACGGAAAGCTCGTGCGGATACCGGGTTATTTGCTGCCGCTCGAGTTCTCGGGAAGAAAGGTGAGCGAATTCCTGCTGGTGCCATGGGTCGGTGCGTGTATTCATACGCCACCGCCGCCGCCGAACCAGATCGTGCACGTCACGCCGGATCAGCCGGTGGAAATGGCGGGAATGTTTGCGCCGGTATGGGTGACCGGCACGCTTGAAACCGGTGCGGTCAAGAAAACCCTGTCGATGATCGACGGGACGGCGGACATCGATATCGGTTATACGCTGCGAGCAAGCGCAGTTACGGATTACAAGCAGTAGGGCGCAAGCGCCCCGGTGGCGGAAGACTCGACCCAGCCCCTCACGCACCGAGGGATCGGATCAAAACCACACTGATTTATTGACCTGGTTTTGCTTATTTGAACGCGGGCAACGTGGCGAGCAGGCCTGCCGGTTGGCCGGCGACGTGTTCGTGCGGCGCAGGTTTGTTCATGGTCACGCGCATGCGCACGTCTTCCACTCCCTCTTCCTCGACGTCGACCCGCAGTAGCAGCATGCCCCGGAACTTCACTTCGGGCGAATACCAGACCGTCATCAGATCGACACCGTCGACCGTTTTGACATTGGCGATGAGGTAGGGGGTATTGATCTGCATCATCGGATTCTTGAGATTGGCGAAAGACGACGTGAACACATCCTTGCCATCGACTTCCAGGCTGACCATGGTTTTGTCATCCCTGCCACCGCGTTTGGTGATCACCGCAGATCGCAGCCAGCCGGCGCCAATCAGGTGAAAGGTGGCCGTTTCTCCGGACGCCGTTGCGCCTGCCTCATGCTCGGCCATCACAACGTCGCCTCTTAAATCACCTTCGACACAGGCGATCGCCGCTCCCGAAGCCACCGCTCCGGCAAACGTGATCAACAACGCGAAAAATCGTTTGGGTGAACCCACGGTTATTTCCCTTCCTGTATATCTGTTGCAGTCTACCAGCAGGCAAGGCTACGGTGAACACTGACCCGCCCCTGCCATTTCCGTCCGGCAGTGCTCTTAATAAAAATAAGACCATCCCCGACAGCCGTGGTTCGCACGCCTGTCCGGTTTGTTTGACTTCAGTCAAACCATTCTTTCGGCCTCAAGTGATTTCCGTTGATCTCGAACGGTCGGCAGCGGGAGTCGTGGCGGCGTTCCGTATCTGCAGCGTGCAAACTCGATGTCGTGCCTGCGCGCGGGTACTCTTTGCCTCGATTGGTTGTTGCCCCGTGAGGTAATGATTCCCATCTTCATTTCCTGGCCTCGCGGAAGTCATCCGGGCGCAGGCGGCATTTATCCATCGTGCTCGCGAAATTCCAACGGCCCGATGGAATCCGGGCTGGTTCGAGTACCTGGATCATTACGGCGAAGCATCCCGCGGGCTGAAAAATCGCGCCGGGCAGCGCGCGCTGAGGATTCTGCCGCTTCCCATGTTTAATTGGAGTGGCGGTTCAATTAGAGTGGCGGACATGAAGTCGCGCGTAATTTCCTTCCCTCCACGCAAGGCGGATGGCGCGTTTGGCGCTGCCGGGCGGTTGATCGTTCTGCTGGTCATGGTGCTGTCGCTGCCCGTTGTGACGTTCGCAGAGGAAATGCGCGGCGTTCTCGTGTACGGACACGAAGAACGCACGCTGCGTTTTTGCAGCGACGAGCGCTTGTACTGGGTGGTTGCGCCAGCCGATGTCCGCGATCGGATCCTGGCCGGCGTTGCCCGTGAAACGGACCGGCCGTACCAACCGGTGTTGCTGGTCTTCGATGGCCGCTTTGTCGAGCGTCCGCTGCCCGGCCTGGCGGGGGACGTTGACGGGATGATCGAGATTCTGGAGATCCGCTCGATTTCGGCCACCGGGGTTGCCGCGTGCAAGAGCGCCGCATCGAAGATCCGCTTCGACCTGGCGCGCCTCGACGCCGACGGACTGCAAGGCCCGCCTGACGGACTGAAATCGCTGGATTACGAATACTGCATTCCCAACGAAGCCGATGCCATTGCCCAAGTCCGGAGTATCGACCCGACCGCGCGGATCTATCGCGAGTCACCCGGCAGGATCGGTTGCAGTGAAACAGAAGTGCTGTGCCTCGGAAACACCCATCAGTCGGGTTACCGGGCCGTGCTCGGTGAGCTCGCAGGCTTGTGCTTCGTGCACGAGATTCGGGAAGCGTTCTTCGAGTAGGGGGCGCGCCACGCGATAAGACGCCGGCCGGCAAAGGTGTGCGTGCCGTCCTTTATCCATCAGACTTTCACGCGATACCCATCCCGGAGGGCGGTCCAGACGATGTGGGTATGACATGCAAGCCATGTTGTCATGGACAGGCTTTCGCCAACAAGCACAGAGGTCGCTGAATTCGGCTATCACCCCGGGTAACCTCTTTGGCCGTTGTCGGCAGGCCTTTGACCTGTGTCAAATGCCATTTCACCCGGCGTAATAACGTTGCAACAAAGGGGCGCCGTGTTTTTCGTCGCCTTGCAATATCAGGGGAGGTCATGGCGAGGATTTCAGGACGAAGCGTTACCCAATTAGTGGCGGCGGGAATTGCGCTATCGGTGGGTGTCGCGGTTTATTTGCTTGATCGGCAAACGGATAGCGTTTATTTCCTGGCGCGTTGGATAGCGCCGGCTGAGGAAACCTATTCGTCTTTTGGGGTGCTCGGCAATCACTTGCCGACTTTTGTCCACGTTTACGCATTCATCTTGCTGACTGCGGTTCTTGCCGCGGCATCGCGCGCCCATGCGATCGCAATATGTTTGTTGTGGCTGGGGATCGACAGCCTTTTCGAGTTCGCGCAGATGCCCGTCATCGCTCGGAGAATCGCTGGAAGCATACCCGACTGGTTCAGCGGCATTCCGTTCCTGGAGAACACTTCTGCATATTTTCTGGCCGGGACTTTTGACCTCCTCGACCTTTGCTCCATTGCAGCCGGTGCCCTGGCTGCTTACGTAACCATTGTTATCAGTAACCGAAGGACTTTGAATCATGCTTCAGCCGTCTAGGACAAACAGAAAATATCTTCGACTTCTTGGCTTACTGGCAGTTGCCGTTGTTGGCGTCGCCAGCGTTATAGGCTCAGGCGGTGGGGATGGTAGCGGCACCATTCCGGGAATTGTTGTTACCGACCTGTCACGCTACGCATTCGTCGTTAACAGAACAGACAAATCTGTTTCGAGTTATGTTGTTGACACAGCGTCGGGTCGTTTAACGTACATCGGCACAGCCGCGACGGGCGACAATCCTGTTTCCGTTGCTGTCGATCCGGGCGGCAACTACGCTTACGTTGCGAACTCTGGCTCGACGGGTATTGGCGGGATTTCCCAGTACACCATCGGCGCCGACGGTACTCTGG
>LJTS01000226.1 GCA_001304425.1 Betaproteobacteria bacterium SG8_40 | reverse complement strand
CGTACCCCATAATGCTCAAATGGCGAGGTCAATGTTGCACATACCGGTCCGGTTTGATGAATAGCGCCCGCGGAAAACGCCTGCGGATACGGACACGAAGCCGCTGGGCCGCGGTCAGGACCGCGGTATTGCTCCTGTCGCTCGCTGTCCTGCCCAACGTAGTGCTTGCGCAGCAGGAACAGGCGCTTCCTACGTTCGAGGAACTCGAGGCAGACGGCGCGGTAATCGGTGAAATTCGGATCGACAGCCGTGACATTTTCGATCTGGACGATCCAAAGGAAAACAATGCCCTGTATCGGCTCGCCAACGCCTTGCATATTCGCACGCGGCCGGACGTCATACGGCGCGCGCTGTTGTTCCACAGCGGCGAACCGGTTTCCGCGCAGCGCATCCAGGAGACCGAGCGTAATCTTCGCGGCTTGAGTTATCTTTACGATGTACAGATCCGTCCCATTTCCTACAAGGACGGTATCGTTGACATCGAGGTCGTCACAAGGGACTCATGGACGCTGGATCCGGGCCTCGGATTCTCCCGCAAGGGTGGAGACAACGAATCCAAATACGGACTCAAGGAAGTCAACCTGCTGGGAACGGGCATCGCGATCGAATGGCAGCGAACCGAGGTCGCTGAGGGCACTGAGGACCAGTTCCAGTTCGCGAACAACCAGATGTTCGGTTCACGCGTCCGGTTGAGCTATAAATACGATGACCTGGTCAACGCGGAGCTGCACTCCATCGCAGTGGTTCGCCCGTTTTATTCTCTCGACTCGCGATGGACCGCCGGAATCCAGGGATCGACACTGGATCAACTGGCTACGGTATCGGGCGCGGACTACCAGAGAAAACGGTATGCCGCGAGCGCATTTGGCGGCTGGTCAAGAGGCCTGGTGGACGGCTGGACGCATCGCTATTCGGCGGGTCTCAACTTCGTGGAGGACACTTACGAATTGCTGCCGGGACAATCGGCGGGCATCGAAACGCCGCTCGACGAAACGCGCGTATCGCCGTTCGTAAGGTACGAAGTGATCGAAGATCGTTTCGTGGAAACAAAGAACCGCAACAAGGTTGAACGTCCCGAATACTTCCTGCTCGGCTTTGCGTCGAACATCACGATCGGCTATGCCGCAACCGCCCTGGGTTCGACACGGCCCGCCTGGACCTATGCCGCCTCGATCAACAAGGGCTGGGATTTTTCCCGCGACCGCATCCTCGTTGCGCGCGGGGCCGTCGCGGGCGTATACGCCGACGGTGATGATGAAGAGCAATTGATCTCCGCCAACGTCCAGTACTTCGCTCCGCAAAGTAACCGCGCACAATCATTTATAGGCCTCGCGGTAGATGCGGCGAACAATGCTTTTGAAAACGCACAGCTGACACTGGGTGGCAAGAACGGTTTGTCCGGATACCCGACCGATTACCAGAGCGGTAATCGTCGCGTGCTACTCAACCTGGAGCAACGACTCTATTCGGACTGGTATCCCTTCCGCCTGTTTCGTGTGGGAGGCGGCGTTTTCCTCGATACTGGCCGCGCCTGGCATGACGAACAAACGGGCGCGGGTGACAATGCCTGGCTGAGCAGCGTGGGGTTTGGTCTGCGCCTGTTCAGCGTGCGCTCGGCATTCGGAACGGTATGGCGGCTGGATATTGCGTTTCCGATAAACCCGCCAGACGACGTGCCGGATCATCAGATCCTGTTCTATCGGTCAACAAATTTCTGAAACGGGCCGTACTGCGGCTGCCCCGATGGTGTATGCCTTATCCTCGCCGCTATTTGACGCCGTGCTTGGCGCGGTAGTGCTGCCCGAGACCCTTGCGCCGCTGGGCATTCAACTTCGGGTTGCGTCCCTGGCCCTGGCCGGCACGGCTCTGCCCACTGCGGCCGCTGCCGTCCACTCCAGGCGCCTGCTGCTGCCCCTGGCCGTTGGGCTTCTGTCTGCCGCCCCGGGCCGATCGCTTTCCCGGCGTACTCTTGCGTCCCAGTTGTTCAACAAGCATGCGCACGGTATCAAACGCATACTTGTGGCCCTTCTCCACCTTGCTCGCCCGCGGGCCTGCAATATTGAGCGTTTCCAGGCCGCGCTCGCGGACAAAATCGGCAATCAGTTTTGCGGCCTGACCCGGCTGCGTCTCAGCGCCGTTGATCAACTGATACGGCTTGGCCAACTGGACGCAATCATCAAGCGCGCTCTCCGTGCCGCCCTCGATCTCGCCAAAGTAAATGATGGCCGTGCCATCGCTGTCGAGCACGTTCTTTCGGGTCCGGTCCCTGTAGTCGCCGCCCTCGACTTCCTGCATCGGATACTGCTCCGGGATCGGTCCGTCTTCTGCGAGCCGGCCCTGAGGACACCAGCCCCCGCATTGCATGTCCAACTCCAGTGCTGCATCGAGGGCGCCGCGATCGACACCGGTCTGCCCTCCCGTAACAACCTTGAGTCGATTTCTTGCCGGCTGCGAATCACGCCGCTGCTCGGGCGCAGTTCCCGGACCCTTGGGCCGTGAGCCTCTACGATTTCTGGCCACCTAATGCCTTCCTCTGGAAACGAAAAAATCTGCTGTATTCACTATGTTCTCCATTCAATCACCGGAACAGTGTGCCGCTTGTGTGGCCGGTCGCCACGCATGCCGTCGCCTGGAACCGTCGATTCGAGCGCTCGATTTTCCCGGATCCCCCCGGGCCAACCTTCTCATCCTTCGGTGCGCAATACACGGACTTGTGGCAACTAATGTGCGCGGCGGATGAACACTACGGTTTCCCGGGAAGCCAGCGGCAATAACCGCCAGCACGGTCCGGCATCTACCGGTCAAACCCGGGCGCACTTCATGACCAGCAACTATCAGCGGTTACGATCGTCCCGGCACACGAAGCGTCGCAAGGCTCCTGTATTGTCGACCTTTGTTTATGTATGCGGCTGCCCTTTTCGGGCTGTGCGGCCCTCGCCTCTCAGGCGGCGATGAAGGAATCCTCATTCCCAAGCGAGCTGCGGATCGCTCCAACGCGACGCGGCAGCAACACATTATATTCAGAACATGGTCTGAAGTATTGCATGGGGGACAGATCGCCCGCCCGACACCTGCCACCCGCACACTCGAAACTTCCAGCCGGCAGCCTTCCTTAATCGGCGTGACTGCGCGCCGAAAGCTGAACTCTACCATTAACGGTGAAGGAAAGTGGGAAACCGGCGCACCGCCCCCGCCCGGGCTGAACGAGTGCCTCATTTCAGCTACTGCCAAAGCATACTCCAAGCCAACCACGCCTCGTCGTGGGATAATCACGCGTGAGTTCCTAACCAATCGCAGGATCAATAATCATGGCTCTCGACAAATCAGCCGAAGACTTGAAGATGGATTCAACCAGTCTCTTCCGCGAAGAGATCATTACCGACCGAAAAGTCGGCACGATCCGCGTGCTGCACCCGGTAACAGCCGACGGAACAGCCGACGACCGCCGGCAATGCCTGTATGTCGGCGAAACGCAGGTCATGACCCCGATGGGCGCTCTTCCGCTGGCTTTCCCGCTCGAATGCGAAACGCTTGCCGACGCTATCGAAAAATTCGCCGAGGGCGCACAGGGCGCGGTTGAGCGGGCAATGAACGAACTGCAGCAGATGCGCCGCGAAGCCGCCTCGTCCATCGTCATTCCCGAAGGCATGCCCCCGGGGATGACTGGCGGCGGGGCGCCCGGTGGTGGCAAAATAAAGCTGCCCTGACCGTAGCGATCAATCAACCGTTTTCCCGAATTGCGCGCGAGGCGCGTCCTGTAGAGCACCACGCCGGTGCCAGGGCAGAACGTCTCCGCACCCGTATTCAACTCAGGCCACGGGAAGATCTTGCGTCGGCCGCTGAAGATTCAGACGCCGTTGCCTCGCTCCCGAAGTTCCGGGGCCGTTGGAGGGTGCCTGCATTCAGCAGCAACCAGGTCAGCAGCATCACGAAACAACCCAGCACGAAAACCTTGTTGACGAACCAGTTCGTGCGCCAGATGGTCCATTCTGGTTCGGCAAGAAACATCACAAACTTGCTGACGACGATGACGATCTCCGCAATGGAAATACCCGCCGCAAATGCGAAAGTCGACTGCCGCCAATGCAGCAGCGACCAACCCAGCCAGACGTGTACGACCGGCCAAAGATCCAGGTAGACATAGCTACCGACCGGCAGACCATAGTAGATCGCATAGGTCACCGGAAAAACATACTTGATCACCAGCGTCCAGGCGGCAAGTATGAACAGGAAGTGCGCGAAGAAGCGGTTCACGCGGGGGGTTGCCGACAGAAAAACAATTCAACCTCCGGAACGGAAATTCTCATCCGAGCCGCCTCGCGGCATCGCGGGTAAACTCTGCGATCGGCACACCAATGGGACACGCGCCCAGGCACTCCTGCGTCGTGCAACCGGCACAGGCGGAGGCAGCATCTCCCAGGGCCGCATACTCATCGTTCGCCAGTGCGCGATCCCCGTAATCGACATCGTACATTCGGGTGCGCAGCACTTCTGCGATCTCGACGCCGTTCGGACAAACGTTGACACAGGCGTTGCATCCCGGCTGACAGTAGTTCCCGGCGCGCATATAGGCATAGCGCTCCAGGAGCTGGCGATCGTACGCACTGTTCTCCCCCGTTCCCGAAGCGGCTACGTATTCATCGATGTCGTCACGATCCGACATGGATATGAGCAACGCATCAACATTGGGGTTGGAAAGCACCCAGCGGAACGCGGCATGCGAGAAGGTGGCCCCGGGACGCTCGTAAGGCCGCATATCGTTAAGCCTGGCGCCCATGAGCGTCTTCATCGCCAGTACGCCAACGTCCTTGCTCTTCGCCTTTGCGAGCAAGCGCGGCAACTCTGGCTGGATCGAGGACCAGTGAAAGACATGACGCAGCTTGTCATAGAAGTCGGGGTCCTGCGCGAAGTTGTAGGCCACCAGAATGACGTCCGCAATGTCGTTGTCGATGGCGTAATCGATGCACGCCGCGAGCTGGCTGCCGTGTCCCGATACGCCGCTGAACCGGATCTTGCCCTGCCGCCTGGCAAGTTCGACGAACTCCAGCCACTCGTCGTTACGCAGGCGATCCACATCATTGACGGAGTGATTGAAATAGATGTCAACGTAATCTGTTTGCAGGCGGCGCAAGCTGTCTTCGAGCGACGCCATGATCTCGCTTCGTGATTCTGAGGCTCCGGCCTTGGTCTTGCTGGTCAGATACACTTTGTCGCGCCGTCCCTTCAGCGCCTCGCCGATCGCCTTTTCCGCACCGCCCCAGCGATAGCTCTCGGCACTGTCGAACAGGTTGACACCGAGATCGTAAGCGCGCGCAACCACCTCTGGATCCGAGTTTCCCGAGGAACCCAGAGAAATATCCGATACCTTGAGCCCG
>LJTS01000007.1 GCA_001304425.1 Betaproteobacteria bacterium SG8_40 | reverse complement strand
GATATTCTGGATATTGGCGGCGAATCGTCGCGTCCGGGGTCGGCACCCGTGTCGCTGCGGGAAGAACGCCGGCGAGTGCTGCCGGTACTGAAGCAAGCGGTGGAACTGGGCGTCCCCGTTTCAGTGGACACCACCAAGCCGGAATTGATGCGTGAAGTCCTCGACAGCGGGGCCGCCATGATTAACGATATTTCGGCACTCGGCAGTGCCGGCGCCGTCGACGTGATTGCCGCGTCCGACGCCGGTATCTGCCTGATGCATATGCAGGGAGACCCCGCGAAGATGCAACTGGCGCCGACTTACGAAGACGTTGTTGCCGAGGTTTCCGGCTTCCTGTGCGGGCGTGCACGCAGCTTGCTAGACAAGGGCGTGAGCACGGAGCGCATCCTCATCGACCCGGGATTCGGATTTGGCAAGACGGACCAGCACAACCTGGAGTTGCTCGAAGGGCTGCCGCTGATCGCGTCGCACGGATTCGCGGTGCTGGCGGGGCTGTCCCGCAAGTCCCAGTTGGGTAGAATCACCGGGCGCGAGAGAGCCAGGTCCCGGCTCGGCGCCAGTATTGCCGCAGCGTTGGCGGCGGTGCGCAACGGCGCTTCGATCGTAAGAGTGCACGACGTTGCCGAAACACGCGATGCCTTGCTGGTCTGGCAGGCGATGGGCGGCGGCGACAAAAGAAACGGAGCGAATTCAAATTGACGGCTTCAAGACGCTATTTCGGTACCGACGGAATTCGTGGCACGGTCGGTGAATTGCCGATCACGCCGGAAATCGTGATGCACCTTGGATATGCGGCGGGCAAGGTGCTTGCCTCGGGTGCCGGCCTGAGACCAGGGCAGCATGCCGCGGTACTTATCGGCAAGGACACACGTATTTCCGGATACATGCTCGAGTCCGCATTGCAGGCCGGCCTGTCTGCTGCGGGCGTGGACATTTATCTGGCCGGCCCGATGCCTACGCCGGCAGTGGCGTATCTGACCAGGGCGCTGCGACTCAGCGCCGGTATTGTGATATCCGCGTCTCACAACCCTTTTGAAGACAATGGCATCAAGTTTTTCTCTGCCAGCGGTAACAAACTTCCTGACGCCGTCGAGCATGCGATCGAGGCCCGGCTCGAGCAACCGATCGAAACCGAGGCGTCGGCAAAACTCGGCAAGGCACGACGCATCGATGATGCCGCCGGCCGTTACATCGAATTCTGCAAGAGCACCTTTCCGGCGGAACTGGACTTGCGCGGCATCAAGCTCGTAATCGACTGTGCCCATGGGGCGACCTATCACGTTGCCGGGGAAGTTTTTCACGAACTGGGAGCGGATGTTGTAACCATCGGTGATCGTCCGGACGGCCTGAATATCAATCATGGCTGCGGCGCTGTGCACCCGCAGGCCCTGCAGGAGGCTGTCAGGGCAAATGGCGCCGATCTTGGAATCGGCTTCGACGGTGACGGCGATCGCGTTGTAATGGTTGGTGCCGACGGGCGAATTTATGACGGCGATCAGCTCCTGTACGTGATTGCCGCCTATCGGCGTGCGGCAGGTTTGCTCCAGGGCGGAGTCGTCGGCACGCTGATGACCAATTTCGGAATGGAGCAGGCGTTGTCCGTGCTGGACGTTCCGTTTCTGCGGGCCGCGGTCGGTGATCGCTACGTGCTCGAGAAACTTCTCGAGAACCAGTGGCAAATCGGTGGAGAGAACTCCGGGCACATCATCTGCCTCGACCGGCACACCACCGGAGACGGCATTGTTTCGGCGCTGCAGGTACTGCATGCGGTGCGGGCGTCGAACCGCTCGCTGGCGGAGCTCGCCCAGCCCGTCACGCTGTATCCGCAGGTGCTGGTCAACGTCAGGGTCAGCCGTGGATTCGATTTCAGTTCCGACGTCAGTGTAACGAGCGCGGTTCAGGATCTTGAGCGGACGCTTTCCGGCGACGGCCGCGTATTGCTGCGCGCCTCCGGCACCGAACCGGTCATTCGCGTCATGGTCGAGGGCCCGGATGAAGCACGAATCCGGGCGCTTGCCGATCAGTTGGCCGGCACAGTAGCGCAAGCGGCCGAGAAGGCTGCCTGAGTCCGCAGTCACGCGAGCCGGTGGCGGCCTTGCCGGTGCTGCCGATCGTTCTTTTGGTGCGGGGAATGGCCAGTTTTGCGGTTGGCCATGACGCATCTGAACAGCGGTTTGCCCGCAAAGTGATTGTCAGCGCGTCCAGCCGCTGAACGGCCGCCGTCGCGGCAGTGCACAACGTTGACCAGCCATTGATTTAAAAGGTAGAATCCGCGCGACTTGCCTGTGAGTTCACCTATGCGACGGCGCCTTGTAGCTGGTAACTGGAAGATGTTCGGAAGCAACGCCCGTAACCAGTTACTTCTGGAAGGATTGGCGTCGCGGGCTGGCGGACTAGAGGGCGTCAGTTGCGCAGTTTGTGTTCCTTTTCCGTACCTCCACCAGGCTCAGTCGGTTCTGTCGGAATCCGGTGTCGCCTGGGGCGCCCAGAATGCCAGCCAGTGGCCGGAGGGCGCGTACACGGGTGAGGTTGCAGTGCCGATGCTCGCCGATTTCGGCTGTCAGTACGTTATCGTGGGTCATTCGGAGCGGCGGAGCCTGTTCCACGAAGATGACCAACTGGTGGGTGCCAAGGCCAAAGCAGTGCTGGAACACGGGATGACGCCGATTGTTTGTGTAGGAGAAAGTCTGCAAGAGCGCGAAGCGGGTGTCACGGAATCGGTCGTCTCGCGGCAACTCGATGCGGTGATCGCCGAGATCGGAACGGAAGGGCTTGATAAATCGGTCGTCGCATATGAGCCTGTGTGGGCTATCGGCACCGGCAAGACGGCAACGCCGGACGAGGCCCAGGCAGTGCATTTGTTTCTCCGGCATGCCGTGTCGGCCCGGAACGCGGATGTGGGCGAGCGGCTCACAATGCTTTATGGTGGCAGTGTGAAGGCGGCGAATGCCCAGTCGCTATTTGGGATGGATGACATTGACGGCGGCCTGATTGGCGGCGCGTCACTGAAACTCGATGAATTTATGGCGATCTGCGAAGCAGCCATCGCTTGAAGAACTGGCGATCTGCGAGACAGCCGGTCGCTGCATGAACTGGAAAGTCGCCCGCGGGCGGTTTGCTGACGGAAAAAGAGGCTGAGAAATGAGTCTGGTGATCTTGATTGTGCATGTGCTCGCTGCGGTTTGCGTGATCGGGCTGGTGCTGATGCAACATGGCAAGGGTGCTGACATGGGCGCGGCTTTCGGGAGCGGCTCGGCGGGCAGCCTTTTCGGCGCCAGCGGCTCGGCGAATTTTCTTAGCCGCTCGACAGCGGTGTTTGCAGTCATTTTCTTTTTGAGCAGTATGGGGCTGAGTTACCTGACCTTCGAGAGATCGAGTTCTGTCGGTGTCATGTCGACCCAGGACCTCCCGGTCAGTTCAGACGTGCCTGTCCCGGAATCACCGGTTGCGGTCGAGCCTGAACCCGCTGCCGGGGACGATTCAAAGGTGAACGAAATACCGAAATAGACCTTCGCGCCGCGGAGATGGGCGAGCAGTTTCGTTTCCGGGCGGGAATAATTTTGCCGACGTGGTGGAAGAATAATTTTGCCGACGTGGTGGAATTGGTAGACACGCCGTCTTGAGGGGGCGGTGGCGAAAGTCGTGCGAGTTCGAGTCTCGCCGTCGGCACCAGATCTGGACCTGCGAAGTGGCTGACACAGTGGCGCGCGATATCGGGGAGCATACGCATGAATGCAAGCGCGCATACGGTTTTTGGTGCTGCGTGTGTTGGCCGGAACGAAGCGAATGATTGAACAATACTTCCCGATACTGCTGTTTATCGCCGTTGGGCTTGGAATGGGCGTTGCATTGCCCGTCGTGGGCGCGACCCTGAGCCGCTTGTTGCACGTCCATCGCCCCGATCCGGAAAAACTATCTCCTTACGAATGTGGATTCGAGGCTTTCGAAGACGCCCGGATGCGTTTTGACGTCCGTTACTACCTCGTAGCGATTTTGTTCATCATTTTTGACCTGGAGATTGCGTTCCTGTTTCCCTGGGCAGTCGCTCTGGAGGAGATCGGCACCTTCGGGTTTGTCGCGATGGTGATCTTTCTGGGCTTGCTGGTCGTAGGATTCATCTACGAATGGAAGAAGGGCGCACTCGAATGGGATTGAGCGGGGTCGAATCATGAGCAATCAAGGTCTGAGCGAACAGGGATTCGTCACGACATCGATCGACAACGTGATCAACTGGACGCGTACCGGCTCGATGTGGCCAATGACCTTTGGGCTCGCTTGCTGTGCCGTCGAGATGATGCATGCCGGTGCTTCCCGTTACGACCTGGATCGCTTTGGCGTGGTATTCCGCCCGAGCCCGCGACAATCTGACGTGATGATCGTCGCCGGAACTCTTTGCAACAAGATGGCGCCGGCCTTGCGCAAGGTTTATGACCAGATGGCTGAGCCGCGCTGGGTGATTTCCATGGGCTCATGTGCCAACGGTGGTGGTTACTATCATTACTCGTACTCGGTCGTGCGTGGTTGCGATCGCATCGTTCCGGTCGATGTATACGTGCCCGGCTGTCCGCCGACCTCCGAAGCGTTGCTCTACGGAATCATCCAGCTTCAGAACAAGATCCGAAGGACCAATACGATTGCCCGATAGCATCGCGGTCGCGACATCAAGATGAGCACGAGTCTGCACTCGCTGGAGCAACAACTGCGATCGGCGCTTGGCGATCGCGTCAGGCAGCTCGACATCGCGCTCGGCGAACTGACGCTGGAGGTCCCGGCGGCGGAATTGACGGGAGTCATGCATGACTTGCGTGACCGACCCGAATTCCTGTTCGCGCAGTTGATCGATCTGTGTGGTCTCGATTACCGCGACCATGCACGCGCATCAGGCCCCCGGTTTGCCGTCGTCTACCATCTGCTTTCGATTGAGCATAACCGGCGGTTGCGTGTCCGGGTGTATTGCAGCGACGATGATTTTCCGGCCGTCGATTCGGTCGTCGATATCTGGCCATCGGCGAACTGGTTCGAGCGAGAGGCGTTCGACCTGTTCGGAATCGTTTTCACCGGCCACCCTGACTTGCGCCGCTTGCTTACCGACTACGGTTTTGTCGGGCATCCGTTTCGCAAGGACTTTCCGTTGTCTGGCAACGTGGAAATGCGCTACGACCCGGAGCAGCAGCGCGTGATTTACCAACCGGTCACCATCGAGCCGCGCGAAATTGTGCCGCGGGTCGTTCGTGAAGAAAATTATGGCGACGCAGAGTAAATTACCGCGCTTGATGGCCGTGCCGATGAATGGCGGCTGTTTATTGCGGGCCGCCATCAGACAACTGTCGGGCGTTGCCTGCCGTGGCTGAAATACGTAACTACACGATGAACTTCGGGCCGCAGCATCCGGCGGCCCACGGCGTACTGCGCCTGGTGCTCGAACTGGACGGCGAGGTCATCGAGCGCGCCGACCCGCATATCGGCTTGCTGCACCGGGGCACCGAAAAACTCGCCGAGCACAAGATGTTCATTCAGTCGGTCCCCTACATGGACCGCCTCGACTACGTCTCGATGATGTGCAACGAGCACGCCTATGTAATGGCAATCGAGAAACTGCTCGAGATCGAAGTGCCGCTTCGCGCCCAGTACATTCGCGTCATGTTTGACGAGATCACGCGCATCCTGAACCACCTGCTCTGGCTCGGCGCGCATGCGCTCGATGTCGGTGCCATGACGATGTTCCTGTACTGTTTTCGCGAACGCGAAGATTTGATGGATTGCTATGAGGCGGTCTCGGGCGCGCGCCTGCACGCGGCGTATTACCGCCCCGGCGGTGTTTATCGTGACCTGCCCGAAGCGATGCCGCAGTATCAGCCCTCGAAGTTTCGCGACGAGAAGACGGTTCGGAAGCTCAATGCCAACCGCGAAGGTTCCCTGCTCGACTTCATCGAAGATTTTGCGACGCGGTTTCCGCAGAAGGTCGATGAGTACGAAACGCTGCTCACGGAAAACCGCATCTGGAAACAACGCACAGTGAGCATCGGCGTGGTGTCGCCCGAACGGGCGCTTGCGCTGGGATTTACCGGACCGATGTTGCGTGGCTCCGGCATCGCATGGGACTTGCGCAAGAAACAACCCTACGAAGTGTATGACCGCGTCGACTTTGACATACCGGTCGGCGTTAACGGCGATTGTTACGACCGTTACCTGGTGCGCATCGAGGAAATGCGCCAGTCAAACAGCATCGTCCGGCAGTGTATCGACTGGTTGCGCAAGAATCCCGGCCCGGTGATGAGCGACAACCACAAGATTGCGCCGCCATCGCGCGTGTCGATGAAGACCAACATGGAAGAGTTGATTCATCACTTCAAGCTGTTTACCGAAGGCTTCCATGTGCCGGCGGGCGAAACCTATGCTGCCGTGGAAGCGCCAAAGGGAGAGTTCGGTATCTATCTGGTGTCCGACGGCGCGAACAAGCCTTATCGCCTGAAGATACGTGCGCCTGGTTTCGTGCACCTGTCGGCGCTTGACGAAATGTCACGCGGGCACATGATTGCCGACATGGTTGCGATTATCGGCACGCAGGATATTGTATTCGGCGAGGTGGACCGTTGATGGCGGCGAATCTGCTCAGCGCGGGTGCGGTTGCGAAAATCGACAAGGAGATCGCCAAGTATCCGGCCGAACACAAGGCTTCGGCAGTGATGTCATCGCTGGCGATCGCTCAGCATGAGAAAGGCTGGCTGTCCGGGGACATCATCGAGTGGGTCGCCGCCTACCTCGACATGCCGCCAATCGCGGTGTGGGAGGTCGCGACCTTCTACGGGATGTACAACCTCGACAAGCCGGGTCGCTTCAAGATCACGATCTGCACCAATTTGCCCTGTGCGCTGCGTGGCGCCAATGAAGCGGCCGATCATCTGAAGAGCAAATTGAAAGTCGGTTTCAATGGGACCACCGACGACGGGCTATTTACGCTGAAAGAAGGCGAGTGCATGGGCGCGTGCGGGGATGCCCCTGTGTGTATTGTCAACGACAGGGAAATGGTCTCGTTCATGACGCCGGACAATCTGGACAAAATGCTCGACGAGTTGAAGAACAGATGAACGCGCCGTTGCCTCCTTTTCCATCTGACGTATATGGTCCCGACGCCGTAATCATGAAGGGCCTGGACGGGCTCAACTGGCGCCTGAAGGACTACGAGGCACGCGAAGGCTACCAGGCGCTGCGCCGGATTCTTTCCGAACGCATGACGCCTGAAGATGTCATCGCCGAAGTCAAGAAATCCGCCCTGCGCGGTCGCGGGGGCGCCGGGTTCCCTACCGGCCTGAAGTGGAGTTTCATGCCCAGGGGATACGAGGGCGTCAAGTATCTGGTGTGCAATTCCGATGAGGGTGAGCCCGGCACGTTCAAGGACCGCGACATCCTGCGCTACAACCCGCACGTCGTCATCGAAGGCATGGCGATCGCCGCTTATGCAATGGGTATTGCCGTGGGTTACAACTACATCCACGGCGAGATCTGGGAAGTCTACGAACGCTTCGAGGAAGCGCTGGAAGAAGCGCGTTCGGCCGGCTATCTGGGCAACAACATTCTCGGTTCCGACTTCAGCTTCCAGTTGCACGCGCACCACGGGTGGGGCGCGTATATCTGCGGCGAGGAGACCGCGTTGCTTGAATCGCTGGAGGGAAAGAAGGGCCAGCCAAGGTTCAAGCCGCCGTTTCCAGCCAGTTACGGCCTCTATGGCAAGCCCACCACGATAAACAACACGGAAACCTTTGCTGCGGTGCCATGGTTGATGCGTAATGGTGGCGAAGCGTTTCTCAATCTCGGCCGCCCGAATAACGGCGGAACCAAGATTTTTTCCGTTTCGGGCGATGTTGAGCGGCCAGGCAATTTTGAAGTGAAGCTCGGCACCCCGTTTGCGGACTTGCTGAACATGGCGGGCGGCGTGCGTGCGGGTCACGCGCTCAAGGCGGTGATTCCGGGTGGCTCGTCGATGCCGGTGCTGCCGGCGGAGATCATGATGGCCACCGACATGGATTACGATTCCATTGCCAAGGCCGGCTCCATGCTCGGTTCGGGCGCCGTCATCGTGATGGACGAAACGCGTTGCATGGTGAACTGTCTGCTGCGTTTGTCCTATTTCTATCACGAAGAATCCTGCGGACAGTGCACGCCCTGCCGCGAAGGTACGGGATGGCTGTACCGCATGGTTCGCCGCATCGAGCAGGGTAAAGGCCAGCCGGACGACCTCGATGCGCTGGTCTCGGTGGCTGACAACATTGCCGGACGCACGATCTGTGCACTCGGTGATGCTGCGGCGCTGCCGGTGAAAAGCTTTATCAAGCATTTCCGGTCCGAGTTCGAGTATCACATCGAGAACAAGAAATGTCAGGTGGGTTGAATCGATGATCACGCTTGAAATCGATGGCAAGACGGTCGAGGTCGCCGAACACAGTACGGTGATGGATGCCGCCAACAAGCTGGGCATCTACGTACCGCATTTCTGCTATCACAAGAAGCTCTCGATTGCGGCCAATTGCCGCATGTGCCTGGTGCAGGTCGAAAAAGCGCCCAAGCCCCTGCCCGCCTGTGCAACTCCCGTCACAGAGGGCATGAAAGTCTGGACGCATTCTGAATTGGCGATCAACGCGCAGAAAGCCGTGATGGAGTTTCTGCTGATCAATCATCCACTCGACTGCCCGATTTGCGATCAGGGCGGTGAATGCCAGTTGCAGGACCTGGCGGTTGGTTATGGCGGTTCGAGTTCGCGCTTTCACGAGGGCAAGCGCGTCGTTGGCCACAAGGATCTCGGACCGCTGGTGTCAGCCGAAGAAATGTCGCGTTGCATCCACTGCACGCGCTGTGTGCGTTTCGGTCAGGAGATCGCCGGCATCATGGAACTCGGCATGGCTGGCCGGGGCGAACATTCCGAAATCATGGCCTTCGTCGGGCACACGGTAGATTCGGAACTTTCAGGAAACATGATCGACGTATGCCCGGTCGGAGCCCTGACATCGAAGCCGTTTCGCTACAGCGCACGCACCTGGGAACTGTCGCGTCGCCGCTCGGTATCGCCGCACGACAGTCTGGGCTCGAACCTCGTGGTGCAGGTCAAGCAGAACCGGGTTATGCGGGTGCTGCCGCGCGAAAACGAGGACGTTAACGAATGCTGGCTGTCGGATCGTGACCGTTTTTCCTACGAGGGCCTCACTTCGAAGGAGCGGCTGACCACGCCGATGGTCAAACGCGACGGGCGCTGGCAGGAAGTCGACTGGGCAACGGCGCTCGAGTACGTCACATCGGAATTGTCGCGGCTGCGTGAGGCGCACGGTCCGGCTGCGCTGGGCGCGCTCGCGACTGCGCAAGCGACATCCGAGGAGTTCTTCCTGCTGCAAAAGCTGCTTCGCTCCATGGGCAGCGATAACGTAGATTTCCGGCTGCGTCAGCTCGATTTCTCCGGCGACGTCCCGGGCGCCGGCATTCCCTGGCTTGGCATGAAGGTGGCCGACCTGAATAATCTCGATCGCGTGCTGCTGATCGGATCGAACGTGCGCAAGGAACATCCGCTGCTGGCGCAGCGCATCCGGCAGGCGGTCCGAAAGAACGGATCGCACCTGAACGTAATCAATTCCGTGGGCGACGATTTGCTGGTGCGCACTCACGGTCGTGCGATCGTTGCCCCCGGGCGGATTGCCGATACGATCGCAGCAGTAGCGAAAGCGGCCGCCGAGCGGGCCGGTGTCAGTATTGCGCCGCAGATCGCGCAGGCGGTCGTCGATGACAACGCGAGGCAAATCGCCGAGAGCCTTGCTGGCGGCGACAACAAGGCGATACTGCTGGGCAACCTCGCGCAACAGCACCCGCAGTGGTCGCATATCCGCTCACTTGCCAATCTGCTTGCATCGATTGTCGGCGGCCGGGTTGGCGTGCTGGTCGACGGCGCCAACACGATGGGCGGTTACCTGTGCGGCGCCGTGCCGGGTGGGGCTTCTTCCAGCAGCAACTCTTCCGGCCGTAACGCGCGCGACATGATAAGCAGCCCGCTCAAGGCCTACATCCTGTTGCACGCCGAACCGGAACTCGACATGGCGTTACCGGGCGCAGCCCTTGCCGCGATGCAATCCGCGGAACTGGTCGTCGCGATGTCGCCATACAAACACCGTGCGCTTGACTATGCCCGGGTGTTGCTGCCGGTTTCGCCGTTTACCGAAACCGCCGGCACATTTGTCAATCTCGAAGGACGGACCCAGCATTTCAATGGTGTGGTGCCGCCGCTGGGGGATACTCGCCCGGCCTGGAAGGTGCTGCGTGTAATGGGGAATTTGCTCCAGCTCGACGGGTTCGATTACGAAACGATTGACGACGTACGGCAACAGATGGCGGACGCGATCGGCAGCGTCGAGGGGCGTCTCGATAACAAGAGTCATGCGGCGCCGGACGTTTCCGCGGGTGCCGTATCAGCGACGAATCCGGACGCGATCGAGCGCATCGGTGAAGTGCCTGCCTACCATGCTGACGGCATCGTGCGGCGTGCCGGCTCGCTTCAGCAAACCCGCGATGCCGATGTTGGGCACGCCTGGATGAATGCACGCCTGATCGAACGGCTGGCGTTAAGCGCCGGAGACCGGGTGCGTGTCTCCCAGGACGGCGGCGAGGCAATTCTCACGGTTGCACGGGACGACCGGCTTCCCGACGGATGCGTGCGGGTCGCCGCGGCCAACGCCGCAACGTCGCAGCTCGGATCGCCTTTCGGTACCGTAAGCGTCGAGCGGCTTGCCGCGGTCGCGGAGGTCGACAGCTGATGGAGTGGCTCGCCGAAATCATCGGGGCACCGGCCGCGGCCACCTTGTGGACGCTGGCAAAAATCGTGGCCATTGTCATCGCCGTGACGCTGTCGGTCGCCTACCTGACGCTCGCCGAGCGCAAGGTCATCGGCTACATGCAACTGCGCCTGGGCCCGAACCGGGTGGGTCCGAAGGGCCTGTTGCAGCCGTTCGCCGACGTGCTGAAGCTGCTGGTGAAGGAAATCATCATTCCGACCGGCGCCAACAAATTCCTTTTTATATCCGCACCGGTGCTGTCGCTGATGCCGGCGCTCGCGGCCTGGGCGGTCATACCATTCACCGACGGCGCCGTGGTCTCCAACATCGATGCCGGCTTGCTCTACGTACTGGCTATCACATCCATGGGCGTGTACGGCGTCATTGTTGCCGGATGGGCGTCGAATTCGAAGTACGCCTTCCTGGGTGCCATGCGCTCGGCGGCGCAGATCGTCGCCTATGAAATCGCTATGGGCTTTGCGCTGGTGTGCGTGCTGATGATGTCGGGCAGCCTGAATCTGTCGGTGATCGTTGATTCCCAGCGAACTGCATACGGCTTGCTCGGCTGGAACCTGCTGCCGTTGTTGCCGATGTTCGTCGTCTATTTCATTTCGGCAGTGGCGGAAACGAACCGTGCGCCGTTTGACGTGGCCGAAGGCGAATCGGAAATCGTGGCCGGCTTTCACGTCGAGTATTCCGGCACCGCATTTGCAGTGTTCTTCCTCGCCGAATACGCCAACATGATCCTCGTCTCGGCGCTGGCCGCCTTGATGTTCCTGGGCGGCTGGTTGTCCCCGTTTCCTTTCCTGCCGGACGGCTTTTTCTGGTTCGCTGCGAAAGTCGCGTTCCTGTTGTTCTGCTTCTTGTGGTTCCGCGCTACGTTTCCGCGGTATCGCTACGACCAGATCATGCGCCTTGGCTGGAAAGTGTTTATTCCGCTGACCATCGTCTGGCTGTTGTTGATTGGCGTGTTGATGCGCATGAGCTGGTGGCCGTGGTGAGAGGGCGCATATGATGGAACGCATCCGCAGTTTTTTCCGCACGTTTCTTCTGTTCGAGCTCGTCAAGGGACTGATGCTCACCGGGCGCTATTTTCTGTCGCCCAAGCTGACCGTCCAGTTTCCGGAGGAGAAAACACCGCAAAGCCCGCGTTTCCGCGGCTTGCACGCCTTGCGCAGGTATCCGAACGGGGAAGAACGCTGTATCGCCTGCAAGCTCTGTGAAGCAGTGTGTCCGGCGTTGGCCATTACTATTGAATCGGAAAAACGCGAAGACAATACCCGTCGCACGACGCGCTACGACATTGACTTGACGAAGTGCATCTTCTGCGGATTCTGCGAAGAATCATGTCCCGTCGACTCGATCGTGGAGACGCGCATTCTCGAGTATCACGGCGAGCGCCGTGGTGACCTCGTCTACACCAAGGAAATGCTGCTCGCGATAGGCGACCGTTACGAAGAAGAAATCGCGCAAGATCGCGCCGAGGACGCAAAGTACAGATGACTCAGCCGCCTGCCAAGCTGCTTCGCGATTGTTTCCCGGCGAAAGGCCGCGTGTTGAAGCGAGACTTTCCCTTGTTCGCCCGTTAGCCGATATGGACTTCGAAAAAGGCGCATTCTATTTTTTCGCGACGATACTGATTCTCGCAGCCTTGCGGGTGATCACGGCGCGCAATCCGGTCCACGCGGCGCTGTCGCTGGTACTGTCGTTTTTTACGGCGGCTGCGTTGTGGCTGCTGCTCGAGGCCGAATTTTTGGCAATCGCCCTGGTGCTGGTCTATGTTGGCGCAGTCATGGTGCTTTTCCTTTTCGTCGTCATGATGCTGGACATAAACCTGGACCGTTTGCGCGAAGGCTATTGGGATTATCTGCTGCCGGCACTGGTCGTGGCGGGCGTGATGGTAATGGAAATGGCGGTGATCCTGGGCGGACGGTATTTCAACCTGTCGGAGATGCCAAAGCCGTCCGGAGCGGATCCCGGTTACAGCAACACGCGCGAGTTAGGCGGAATTCTTTACACCGATTACGTTTACGCGTTCGAGATTGCGGCGGTCATTTTGCTGGTAGCGATTGTGGCCGCCATCGCGCTGACGCTTCGCAAGCGCAAGGACAACAAGTACCAGGCTCCTTCGAAACAGGTATCGACCCGCAGGGCCGACAGGGTCAGGCTGGTTTCGATGCCGGCTGAAAAGCGGGACCCGGGAGAAGCGTCGTGATCCCGCTTTCCAGTTACCTGATTCTTGGAGCGATCCTGTTTTCGATCAGCATCGTCGGCATTTTTCTCAATCGCAAGAACGTCATCATCGTGCTGATGGCAATCGAGTTGATGCTGCTCGCGGTCAACCTTAACTTCATCGCATTTTCCTATTTTCTAAAGGACATGGCCGGGCAGGTGTTCGTGTTTTTCATTCTCACCGTTGCTGCCGCGGAGGCGGCTATCGGGTTGGCAATTCTGGTCGTGTTGTTCCGCAACATCCGCTCGATCAACGTCGACGATCTCGACCAGCTCAAGGGATGATGCGCCGGCCATGAACATGATGAACGTCTATCTCATTGCTGCCCTGGCGCCATTGGCGGGCGCTGTCGTTGCAGGATTGTTCGGGCGCCGGATTGGCCGTGCCGGCTCGCACTGGGTGACGATCATCGGCGTGGCTGTATCCATGATTGCGTCGGCCGTCGTGTTTCGCGACGTCATGCAGGGCAACCTGTTCAACGGCACCGTTTACACCTGGGCCGCCATCGCTGGCATCCAGCTCGAAATCGGTTTCCTGATTGACCAGCTCTCTGCCACCATGATGTTGGTGGTTACTTCGGTTTCGTTGATGGTGCACATCTACACCATTGGTTACATGGCCGACGATCCCGGCTATCAGCGCTTCTTCAGCTACATCTCGCTGTTTACTTTCGCGATGATGATGCTGGTGATGAGCAATAACTTCCTGCAGCTTTTCTTCGGCTGGGAGGCCGTTGGCCTGGTTTCCTATCTGCTGATCGGCTTCTGGTACACGCGGCCCACGGCGATATACGCCAACCTCAAGGCGTTTCTGGTGAACCGTGTCGGCGACTTCGGTTTCATCCTCGGGATTGCCCTGGTATTCGTCTACTTCGGCAGCCTGGATTATTCCGAGGTGTTCGAACTCGCGCCCGGCAAGGCCGGGGACCTCGTTGGCAGTGCGATCGGCGTGCAATGGCCGCTGCTCACCGCGATCTGCATTTGCCTGTTCGTCGGCGCAATGGGCAAGTCAGCGCAGTTTCCGCTGCATGTCTGGCTGCCCGACTCCATGGAAGGCCCGACGCCGATTTCCGCGCTCATTCACGCGGCGACGATGGTCACGGCCGGCATCTTCATGGTTGCGCGGATGTCGCCGCTGTATGAGCACTCAGAAACCGCGTTGTCCCTGGTCCTGGTCGTCGGCGCGATTACCGCATTGTTCATGGGGCTGTTGGGCATCGTGCAAACCGACATCAAGCGCGTTGTCGCGTATTCGACGCTGTCGCAGTTGGGTTACATGACGGTAGCTCTTGGCGCCTCGGCCTATTCGGTGGCGATTTTCCACCTGATGACACATGCCTTTTTCAAGGCATTGCTGTTCCTTGCCGCTGGTTCTGTGATCATCGGCATGCACCATGACCAGGACATGCGCAATATGGGCGGATTGCGGCGCCGGATGCCGATTACCTGGCTGGTATCGCTCATTGGCTCGCTGGCCCTGATCGGTTTCCCCTTCTTTGCCGGTTTCTACTCCAAGGAAAGCATCATCGAGGCAGTTCAGCTGTCGCGCACACCCGGTGCCGGGCTGGCCTGGATCGCATTAACCGCAGGCGTATTTATCACGGCGCTGTACAGCTTCCGGATGTACTTCATGGTGTTCGAGGGCAAGCCGCGCTATGAGGCGCATGAGGGGACCGGGGCGGCCCACGGTGATGATGCGCATGGCCATCATGGACCGCTCAATCCCCATGAATCGCCGGGTGTCGTCTGGTGGCCGCTGGTTGCGCTGGCGATCCCGTCCGTCGTCATCGGCGCCATTGCAATCGAGCCGCTTCTGTTTGGCGGGTTCTTCGGCGACAGCATCAGGGTGTTCGCCGAGCGCGATGTCGTCGGCACAATCGGAGAACATTTCCACGGCTGGTTGGCAATGGGACTGCACGGCTTCGCCACGCTGCCGTTCTGGCTGGCGATGGCGGGCGTTGCGCTCGCCTGGTTCCTGTATCTGAAGCGGCCCGACCTTCCCGCGAGAATCAAGCAGGCAGCGCTGCCGCTTTATACGTTGCTGGACCAGAAATACTACATGGACCGTTTCAACGACTGGTTCTTCGCGGGCGGCGCGCGTTCACTCGGACGCGGTTTGTGGCGATTCGGCGACATGAACATCATCGATGGCGTGCTCGTCAACGGCTCCGCCAGACTGGTGGGCTGGTTCGCGGGCATAGCCCGCAAGTTTCAGTCGGGTTTCGTATATCACTATGCCTTCACCATGATCATCGGCGTGTTCGTGCTGCTGACATGGTGGTTCCTGCGAATCTGATGGAGTGACCGGATAAAGATGTTTGGCCTTGCGCCCTTGTCTACAGTGGTGTGGTTGCCCATTTTCGCCGGCATTGTCGTGCTGCTTACCGGTTCGGACCGGAACGCCGCGATGGCCCGCTGGGTAGCGTTGATCGGCGCCATTGCCGGATTCGTTGTCGCATTGCCGTTGTGGACGGAATTTGACCGGACGGTTCCCGGCATGCAATTCGA
The DNA here is from genome assembly GCA_001304425.1 of Betaproteobacteria bacterium SG8_40. GTDB lineage: Bacteria > Pseudomonadota > Gammaproteobacteria > Burkholderiales > Eutrophovitaceae > SG8-40. The sequence goes on along the minus strand of LJTS01000007.1, from coordinate 5,595 downwards.
AGAATTCCGGCCATGGATTGAAACCTTCAACATCAACTACCACTTCGGCATTGACGGCATCTCGCTGCTGTTGATCCTGCTGAACTGTTTTACGACGGTTCTGGTCGTCATTGCCGGATGGACGGTGATCCGTGAACGGGTATCGCAGTACATGGCAGCGTTCCTGATTCTTTCGGGGATGATGAACGGCGTTTTCAGTTCTCTCGACGCGGCGCTGTTCTACGTGTTTTTCGAAGCGACTCTGATACCGATGTTCATCATCATCGGTGTGTGGGGCGGGCCGAATCGTGTATACGCTGCGCTCAAGTTCTTCCTTTACACGTTCCTGGGTTCACTGCTTACACTCGTTGCGCTTATTTATCTGTACAACGCGTCCGGTGGCAGTTTCTCGCTGCTTGACTACTATGCAATGCCGATACCGCTGGCTGCGCAGATCCTCGTCTTCCTCGCCTTCTTTGCCGCCTTCGCCGTCAAGGTGCCGATGTGGCCGGTGCATACCTGGTTGCCCGATGCACACGTTGAGGCGCCTACCGGGGGGTCGGTCGTGCTGGCGGCGATCATGTTGAAGCTCGGCGCTTATGGTTTCATCAGGCTCTCTCTGCCGATCGTTCCCGATGCGAGCCAGTATCTCGCCCCGCTGGTGATCGCGCTGTCGCTGATTGCTGTTGTGTACATCGGCCTGGTGGCGCTGGTGCAGGCTGACATGAAGAAGCTCATCGCCTACTCGTCGATTTCCCACATGGGCTTCGTCACGCTCGGCATCTTCATATTCAATCCGCACGGCTTGCAGGGCGCGGTGGTGCAGATGGTGTCGCACGGGTTTGTTTCGGGCGCCTTGTTCCTGTGCGTCGGCGTGCTGTACGACCGCATGCACTCGCGGATGATTGCGGACTACGGTGGTGTCGTGAACCGCATGCCCGTTTTTGCAACCTTCTTCATGCTGTTTGCGATGGCCAATGCGGGACTGCCGGGTACCAGCGGATTTGTCGGCGAGTTTCTCGTCATCATGGGCACTATGAGCGTGAATTTCTGGTACACGCTCGCGGCCGCGACCACCCTGATTTTCGGAGCGGCCTATACGTTGTGGATGTACAAGCGGGTCGTGTTCGGTGAAGTGACCAACGACAAGGTGTCGGCACTTTCCGACGTCAATGGCCGCGAAATCCTGATCCTTGGCTTGCTCGCTCTCACGGTACTCGCTATCGGCATCTATCCGAAACCGCTGACCGACGTGCTGGGCGTATCCATTACCGGGCTGCTCGAGCACGTAGCGGTATCCAAATTATGAGCGTGCGTGCCTGCAGATCTGATGTCCTGTTAGAACGGAAGCCGGAATAGACATGGAATTTTCAATGATGGATCTGGCACCTGCGCTGGCGGAAATCTTTCTGCTCGCGGCGGTGTGCATTATTCTGGTCGCGGATCTCTTCATTTCCGATCAGCACAGGCATCTCACCTATTGGGCGACGCAAATTACCCTGGTGATGACGGCCTTGATAGCTGCCGGCGGAGCAGGGTCCGAACCGGTTTACGCGTTCAGCGGCCTGTTCGTGGGCGACGCATTCAGCAGCATCCTCAAGGTCGGCGTGTGCCTGAGTGTTGCCGCCGGACTGGTCTATTCACGGGCCTATCTGGGACCGCGTGGCATGTATCGCGGCGAGTATTTCGTTCTCGCCCTGTTTGCAACGCTGGGCATGCTGGTGATGGTGTCGGCCAATCATTTCCTGACGCTATATCTCGGGCTCGAATTGCTCAGCCTGAGCCTTTATGCAATGGTGGCGCTGGCGCGCGACTCCGCGCGCAGCACCGAGGCTGCCATGAAATATTTTGTGCTCGGCGCATTGGCCTCGGGCATGCTCCTGTACGGCATGTCGATGATCTATGGCGCGACCGCCTCGCTGGAAATCGGTGACGTGATCGCCGCTGTTCAATCCGGTCAGTCCAATACGACTATTCTCAAATTCGGGCTGGTTTTCGTTGTTGCCGGCATCGGTTTCAAGCTCGGCGCCGTGCCTTTCCATATGTGGGTGCCCGACGTTTATCACGGCGCACCAACAGCCGTGACGCTGCTGATCGGAACGGCCCCGAAGCTCGCCGCTTTCGCCTTCGTTGCGCGCTTGTTGGTGGAGGCACTTGGCGCCGAGGAACTTGTTGTCGAGTGGCGGCAAATGCTGGTCCTGTTGTCGGTGGCGTCCCTGATACTTGGCAACGTGGTCGCCATCGCCCAGACCAATCTCAAGCGCATGCTCGCCTACTCGACGATCTCGCACATGGGGTTCTTGTTGCTCGGCGTATTGTCAGGAACGGCGCAGGGTTACGGTGCCGCGATGTTTTATGTGTCGGCCTACGTGATCATGGCACTCGGGGCGTTCGGCATGATCCTGCTCATGTCGCGTGACGGATACGAAGCAGAGGAGCTGGAGGACCTTAAAGGCCTGAATCAGCGCCACCCATGGTATGCGTTCATCATGCTGGTGATGATGTTTTCGATGGCCGGAGTGCCGCCGACGGTTGGTTTCTGGGCAAAGCTTTCGGTACTGCAGGCAGTCGTGTCCATCGGCTATGTCTGGCTCGCGGTTCTGGCGGTGCTGATGTCGCTGATCGGCGCTTTCTACTATTTGCGGGTTGTCAAACTGATGTACTTCGATGAAGCGCCGCAACGCGAACCAATCGAAGCCGGCATGGACAGCCGCATGCTGTTGTCGGTCAACGGAATCGCCGTGCTGGCGCTCGGTGTAGTGCCCGGAGCGCTCCTTGCAACGTGTGAACGCGCGATTACGTTGTCGCTTCGCATCGCTTCATGAGCGGCGACTTCACCGAAACCAGAAAGAACTCGAAGCTGGCCTATTCGGGCAGGTTGCTCCAGGTTCGTGAAGACGAGGTTGTCCTGCCTGACGGCAATCCGGCGCGTCGTGAATACATCGTTCATCCGGGTGCCGCATTGATTCTGCCAGTTTTCGACGATGCTCACGTGTTGCTCGAGCGCCAGTACCGATACCCGGTTGGCGAGCATTGCTATGAGCTGCCGGCGGGAAAACTCGAGCCCAACGAATCGCCCCTGGAGACGGCGAAGCGCGAACTGCTCGAAGAGACGGGTTATGTCGCTCAGGAGTGGAGTACCATCTGCACCATGCTGCCGTGCATTGGCTACTCCGACGAGCGCATCGAGTTCTTCATGGCGCGCAAACTGAGTTACAAGGGCGCATCCCTGGATGAAGGCGAGTTTCTCGAGACGTTGCGCTTGCCGGTGACCGAGGCGCTGCAGTGGGTGCGAGACGGAACGATACGCGACTCGAAGACGATGCTCGGGCTGCTTTGGCTAGACCGTATCCTGCACGCGGGTTGGTAACGCCCGGTTGCGGCCGGACTACAGGTTCTGCTAACCCTCGCTGATTCTTGCCGCCTGGCCGTCGAGGGTAATGTACGGTCGCGGATGTCCCAGGAAGTGCCCTTGCGCGTAATCAATGCCGAGCGACTGCAACTCGTCGAGCACGTCGGATGATTCAACGCGTTCAGCAATGACTTCCTTGTTGAGACCTTTTGTAATGTCGCACAGCGCGCGGATGAACAGTCGACTTGCCTCATCGTAGGGCAGCTCGCGGCTCAGGCTGCCGTCAATTTTCAGGTAGTCGACGTCGAATTGCTTCAGGTAGTACATCGAAGTAAATCCGGTTCCGAAATTGTCGATTGCCGTACCGCATCCCGCTTGCCTTACGGTTTCGTACAGAGTCTTCGCCGCTTCGACGTTGGACATCGCCGTCGATTCGGAGAGTTCGAACACCAGCCGGCCGAGGTTGGTTGAGGTGCTGGTCAGCAGCGCGCGAAAGCGCGCAAGCCAGTGCGGGTCTGCCACGCTGCTACGCGACAGATTGACAAAATACCGTCCCTCGTCATCGCCGGATTCTTCCTTGCCAAGGTGCTCGAGCACCTTTTCGACAACGCGCAGATCGATTTCGGGTGCCAGACCAAGTGCTTCGGCGGCGCCGATAAACTGCCGCGACTCGGCGACATCACCGTTATTGAAGACAATACGCGCGAGTAACTCCCTGTGTACGGTGCCGGTATCCGTCAAACTAACGACCGGTTGCGAGTAAAGCTCGAGCCTGTCCTGGTCGAGCGCATCGCGCAGTTCGCGTTGCCAGTAAGCGCGCCGGTCCATGAGTCCGGTGGCTTCGTCGTCCGCGCGGAAAACCACATGGCGGTCCCTGCCCGCCGCCTTCGCTTCGTTGACCGCGTGTTCCGCGTTGTCGAGCAGCGTAGCAACGTCGGCCTGACGCGACGGATACATCGCGATGCCGATCGACGCGCTTACCTGCATGTGCTCTGGCGAACCGGTAATCCCCGGCCTGAACTGGCGCAAGGCATGCAGTATTTCATCGGCGAGCGCTACCGGATCCGCTTTCGACACCTGCGGAATATGTACCGCGAACTGATCTCCGCCGCAGCGATACAGGCTGGCTTCCTGATCCGCAACGGCGCTGCGAAGAACCCCGCTTACCGCGAGCAGTAACTGATCGCCGGCACGGTGTCCGTAATCGTCATTGATGCGCCTGAAGTGATCTATATCGATACGCAACAAGGCGCCATTGTCCCCATTCTCAAATGACTGCTCCAGTATGCGCGACAGCCTGACCTGGTTAGGCAGGTCGGTCAGCGTGTCGTGCATGGCGAGGTGTTCCGTCTGCAGCGCCGCTCGCTGCTGTTCGGTTACGTTGCGCGCGGTTCCGCGCAAGCCGATGATTTGCCCCTTGTCGTACCAGACGCGAGCATTGATTCCGACCCAGCGGTCGCTGCCGTCGGCGGCAATGAGGTGGGTCAGGTAATCCCTGACCTCGCCGTGTTTGCGCAACGTCGACAGGAAGCGCCTGTTCGACACATGCGAGGGCCGGGATTCGAAATCGAAGAAACACCTGCCGATCAGGTTGGAAGGTTCGATTCCGAAAATGTCGACAGTACCGTTATTGAGATAGGTAAAGCGGCCGACTGCGTCGGTTGTCCAGATCAGGTCATGAGAGGTTTCAACCAGGTCCCGATAGCGCGACTCGCTTTCGACGAGCAACTGGATGATGCGGCGCTTTTCCTTGATGTCCTGGTGTGCCCTGTCGAGCTCGTCATTCCTGTCATCCTGCGACCGAAGCGTAACGCTGCTGACGCTGCCCGCCAGACCATCGATGATTTCACGCGCATAGCGCCGGTGGCCGCCGTCCGTACGCCGGGCGACCAACACCCCTTGCGTATCCCACCTGCGCAATTTCTGCTCGGCGATACCGAGCTTTGCCGCCGCTTCCTGAATGGTGTATTCGGGAGGTTCGAGCATGGCGCCATTACGGCCGGTGCGCCGGCGTTGAAGCTTCGTAGACGGGTCATCCGGTAAGGAGCTCATCAGTGCAGATTCCGGCTCGCGTGCATGTTGTTTTGTCGTGACACCAGTCTTTGCATCAGTTTGAGGTCCCGGGCAGACAGGCGCAACGCCGTTTCCGCCCACGCCTTGACGACGCGGCTCAATTCCTCGTACTCGAGGTTGTGGACCGCACGCCTGGCAGCAGCGAGGCCGGCGAGTCCGCTCCGACTATGGCGCCGCGCGCCTATATAGCT
>LJTS01000225.1 GCA_001304425.1 Betaproteobacteria bacterium SG8_40 | reverse complement strand
GTCGGAGTGTTTTTCATTGTCGGTTTGCTGATTCTGGCCAGTGTCGACGTGAAACGCGGGCGTGCTTCGGCGTTGCGCAACAGCGTCCCGGACGGGGGCGCATGACGCCGAGGGGGTTCCGGGCAATCGTTGTCGATACGCCCGCCGGTGGAACCCCGCCCGGGCGCGGATTTCCCGGTGCCCGGTTGGCGGGGTGGCTGAGCTAGAATGGAAGCCCACGTCGCCGCAGGTCAAGCCGCATGGCAAGCGCAAACGAATTGTCGCCACTGAGCGATGGGTCGAACGTGATCCGGTTCTCGGTGGCCGGGTCGCCGGAGGCGATCGACCTGTTGTCCGAAGCCGCTGAGCAGCTCGGGCTGGCGCAGCGCGAGTCCGGTTTACGCCTGGAAGAGCAGATCGGCCGGGTCGAGGAGATCGAACAGCGCGGCGCGGTTCTTCTGGGCCAGCTGACGACGCGCTTTCTCGATGCCGGCGGCCATGCTGAGGCGCTGCAGCAGATCCGCATCTGGGAAGCGGTGAGCCTGTACCTCGCACGCCTCGCATCGGCTTACGTTCAACTGCTCAGGCTCTTTCAGACCTATGGCAAGGGCTGGGCTGCGGCGGGCGACCGTCTGCCGGTGGTGATAGCCCGCGCGCTTCGAACCAACGGCCTGCGCATGAAATGGATGCGCCTGCACTACCAGCCGATAGCGCCCGGCATCTGGCAGACGTTCTCGCAATTGTCTGCCTATATCGAGGACAAGGGATTGATGCGCTCGCGGGTGTTTGTGTACGACGATCTTTCAACCTTACAGCGTGAGCTCACCAAACCGCTGATGTTCGCAATGTCCGCCGCCGATAGCCTGCCGCTGGAGGAAATCGACGTGGCGGACAGGCTCATCTCGCATCTTGCGGGCCGTTTCCGCTTCCAGCGCCACCCTGGCAGGGGCTGCGGTTTTGTGCTCGACGTCGATCGATGGACCATGCCCTCTCGCCACCGGCCTGGTGACGAGATCCGGCTCGGCACCCGCTTTTTCGGCCCCGGCGATGCCATCGCAGACCTGGAAATGATTTCGGCGCAACTGGCGGCCGGCGATATTTCCACCGCGGACGTCAACCTCGACGGCGTTACCGACGTGGAAATGGCCATCGGTGTCATGGCGCACCTCGAGCGTCACTGGTCGGTCGAACGGCCCGAACGGAGGAGCCGGCGCGATGACTCGTCGTCGAGCGTGGCGGTTACCGCGGGATTCGCGGAAATCGTGCGGCGCGTTGCTGGTCGGGACCAGGATGCGGCGGCTGACGAAGAAACCATGGAAGTCTGGGGGCTCGACAACGAAAGCGACGCGGGTATCGGTGCCCTGGTACCGGCAGAGGGTCGCGAGCGGCCTGGCGTCGGCGGGCTGGTCGGCATGCGTTCAGCCGACAGCCGTTCCTGGGCTGTTGGCGTCATCCGGCGCCTTGCGGTTCACGATGCCGCCCGCCGTCGCGTCGGCATCGAATTGCTGGGGCGGGGCGTCCAGGCCGTTGAATTGTACGATTTGGGTCACGGCGGGCGCGTTGCGACCGGGCTGTTGCTGCCGTCGCTCGCCGGCGAGAGCGCTGGCCGCGAAGAAGTCAGTGTGCTGTTGCCCGGCTCTACTTTCTCTGCTGAAGTTGCGTTCGAAATGCGGGCCTTCGGCAAAAGGTATGTGCTTCAGCCCTTGATGGTCGTCGAAGCCGGAAAAGATTTCGAACTCGGGCGCTTTCACATCAACGATCGGGTTGGCTAGAACCCGACGCGCTCACCTATAGCAGCACCCTCGTCAGCCACGCGCCGATATCGGCCAGTTCCTCTTCGCAAACGCTGTGCATGATCGGGTATTCGTGCCAGTCAGGTCTGTAGCCGGCTTGCTCGAGGTGCGCGCGTGAACTGGCGGCGAGAGACAGCGGCACTACGTCGTCCATCGTCCCGTGCGCCATAAAGATCGGCGTTTGCTGATTCGCACCATGGCGTTCGCGCGCAAGCGTTGAAGTCAGCGGAAGATAAGCCGACAGCGCCATCAGGCCGGCCAGTCTGCCCGGATAGCGTAACCCCGTATGAAGCGCCATTGCGCCGCCCTGGGAGAAACCGGCGAGGACGACGCGTGAAGCGGGGACGCCGCGCGCCACTTCCTTGTCGAGAATTGCGGCGATCATGCGTTGGGATGCGTGGACGCCTTTGGCGTCCTCTGTTCTTGTATTCAGGCCAGCGTCGAGAATGTCATACCAGGCACGCATCACGAACCCGCCATTGATCGTCACCGGCATCATCGGCGCATGGGGGAAGATGAAACGGATGCCAAGTTTGGGCAACGAGAGCTCGTCGACAATCGGCACGAAGTCATTGCCGTCCGCGCCGAGGCCGTGCAGCCAGATAACCGTGTGGCTTGGCGACGGCCGGGTTTCGATTTCGATTGTCTCGATGCGATTGCCTGCAGTGATCCCGTTCATGACTTGCGGGCCGGGCTACTTGCTTTTTCGAATGGCGGATTTGGGCCGGAAAGCCTTGCAGACATCGTCGTTTGTTTCGATATACGGGCCGCCGATCAGGTCTACGCAGTAAGGCACCGCCGCGAAGATGCCATGCACTACCGGTTTGCCGGCATCGTCCTTCAGCCCCTCGAGCGTCTCGCGTATCGACTTCGGCTGGCCGGGAAGGTTGATGATCAGGGTGCTGCCGCGAATGACTGCGACTTGCCGCGAGAGAATCGCGGTCGGAACGAAACGCAGGCTGATCTGGCGCATCTGCTCGCCGAATCCGGGCATCAACTTGTCGGCAACGGCGAGCGTTGCTTCCGGTGTGATGTCTCGCGGCGCCGGGCCGGTCCCGCCCGTGGTCAGAATCAGGTTGCAGCTTTCCAGGTCGGCGAGTTCCTTCAGGGTGTTTTCAATAACCGGTTGATCGTCAGGGATGATGCGCGCGACGAAGGTCAACGGATTGACGACGGCGTGAGTCAGCCACTGCTCGAGGGCAGGCACGCCCTCGTCCTTGTACACGCCTTGCGAGGCGCGGTCGCTGATCGACACCAGTCCAATGGTAAGTTCTTCCTTGTCGTCCATATATCTCTCCAGCAAGCACTTCGTTTCGCCGGGATTCGATTCAATCCCGGGTCTTGTTCAATCGCGGGTCAAGTCGATTTTCCGCGGCCCGGGTTGGCGCCGCTCGCGGCACCGCACACGCCGGCCAGCCGGCATTGCGCTCGCCCCGCTGCGAAATCAGGCATCTGGTTGTCCGGCGCGTTCATGTTTCAGCATTGTTTCCCGAATGTCTCGCAGCAACTCGCGGAACGAGCGTGGCGGTTTCGAACTGTCCATCTCGCGCTTCGCGTTGCGCAGCAAAGTGCGCAGGCGCTGCGTGTCTGCGCCGGGGAAGTCGGACACGAACTGCGACATGGAGTCCGGGTCGGCAAGCAGTTGTTCGCGCCAGCGCTCGGCGCGGTGCAGCAGGGCAACGCTCTTCGCGGACCCGGCCTGGACGAGCTCGAGCTGCTGGCGTATGTGCCCGGCGTCGACTTCGCGCATCAGTCGGCCGACATACTGTAATTGCCGGCGTGACGCCCCGCGCGCGGAAATGCGCCTTGCGTCGAGCACGGCGGCAAGCAGCGCTTCCGGCAGGTCGATGCGCGCGAGCTGTTCTTGCGGAAGTTCGATCAGCGTCTTGCCGAGCGCCTGCAGGGCATGCATGTCCCGTTTGCGCTGCGACTTGCTGACCTCCGGTTCCCTTTCCACGTTCAGATGTTCCCGGTGCTGAAAAAGCGGGTGGTATGATACCTGACGAAAAGCCGGCGCAGCTCCGGGTGCAGTATCCTGAAAGAACTTTCCCTGATTCTCCGCTTCACTAGATTAATCCAGACAGTCAGATGGCCAGCGACGCATTTACCTACCAGCAGGAACAATTGATGGCAATTGCCAGTGATGCGCTCGACCATGCCGCGGGCGCAGGGGCGTCGGCCGCGGAACTCGACGTGCACGAAGGGTTCGGCCAGACGGTCAGCGTCCGGCGCGACGAAGTAGAGACGATCGAGTACAACCGGGACAAGGGGATGGGGGTTACCGTTTACATTGGCAAGTGCCGTGGTCATGCCAGCACATCGGACCTCACGCAGGAGGCAGTACGCACCACCGTTGACGCGGCAATGTCGATCGCGCGCCTGACGGCCTCGGACGAGTACGCGGCACTTGCCGACCCGGCGCTGCTGGCGACCTCGTTCCCGGACTTCGACTTGTATCACCCCTGGGGTTTGTCGGTGGAAGACGCGGTGGCTATTGCGCGCGACTGTGAGCGCGCCGCCTTCGCGGCGGATTCCAGAATCAACAATTCCGAGGGCGCGAGCGTGTCGGTGCAGCAGGCGCAGTTCGTCTACGCCAACAGCCACGGTTTCATGGCGGGGTATCCCAGCACGCGTCACTACCTGAGTTGCTCGGTGACGGCGGGCAAGGGGGATAACATGCAGCGCGACTCATGGTGGACGATGGCACGTGCGCAAGAGGATCTCGATTCCCCGGAATCCGTCGGCACCACTGCCGGCCAACGCGCCGCCCGCCGCCTCGACGCAAGGCAGGTCGGCACGACGAAAGTGCCGGTTATTTTCGAATCGTCCGTCGCATCGGGCTTGCTGGGCCATTTTGTTGCCGCGATCAGCGGCGGCAGCCTGTACCGCAAGCAGTCGTTTCTGCTCGACAGCCTGAACACCCGGGTGTTTCCGGAGTTCGTGCGCATAGACGAACTGCCGCACCTCAAGCGCGGGCTGGCGAGCGGCGCATTCGACAACGAGGGCGTGGCGACATCCTCGCGCGCAGTCGTCGACAACGGTGTTGTGAATGGCTACTTTCTGGGCAGTTACGCGGCACGCAAACTCGGCATGCAGTCGACGGGCAATGCCGGCGGCGCCCACAACCTGCTCATGCGTCCGACCGGCGAAACGTTCGAAGAACTGCTGAAGAAAATGGGGCGCGGCCTTCTGGTAACCGATCTGCTGGGTCACGGCACCAATATGGTCACCGGGGATTATTCGAGGGGTGCGGCCGGGTTCTGGGTAGAGGACGGTGCGCTTGCCTTCCCGGTTCAGGAAGTCACGGTGGCGGGCAATCTGAAACAGATGTTCGCGTCGATTGTCGCGGTCGCGGATGATGTGCTGAAGCGCACGTCGCGACAGACCGGCTCGATACTCATCGAGTCGATGACGGTTGCGGGATCCTGAATAATGTTGCGGCGGGCAACGCGCTTGTTGCTCGGAACGGTTCGGGCCGGAGCGCCGGGACCGGGGATCGGGGCCGGTTGAATGCCTTTGCGTCTACGAGCCATGCATCACTGCTGTTTGCTGCTGGTTATCGTGGCGCTGTGTGCTTGTTCGGAGCGCAGTCCGCAGCTGCCGCGGCTCGGCCCTGAC
>LJTS01000224.1 GCA_001304425.1 Betaproteobacteria bacterium SG8_40 | reverse complement strand
AGGATCCTGAGGTTCGCCTTCCAATACCCCTGCGGATTTTTCATGTGTTAACTCCCCCTGGCAGACTTCTTTATATTGTGTGGTGCTGGCGCATCATAACCCAAGCTAATCCAGCCGCCTTTGCGCAGTGCGCAAAAAAAAAGGCCCCGCCGATGGCGGGGCCCTTTGGACAGGTACGGCGCGAGCCGCCAAAGCGGCGGCCCGGGACGGATTTACATGCCCATGCCACCCATGCCGCCCATACCGCTCATGTCAGGGGCACCATGCGCGCTTTCTTCCTTCGGCAACTCGGCAACCATTGCATCCGTGGTCAGGATGAGACCGGCCACCGACGCGGCATTTTGCAGCGCATAACGAGTCACCTTGGTCGGGTCCAGAACACCGATCTCGACCAGGTCACCGTATTCGCCATTGGCAGCGTTGTAACCGAAATTGCCTTTTCCTTCAGCCACCTTGTTCAGCACAACGGAGGGCTCATCACCGGCATTCGCCGCAATCATGCGCAACGGCTCTTCGAGCGCGCGCGACACGATCTTTATACCGGCGTCCTGGTCATGATTATCACCCTTGAGCTTCAGGATCGCAGAGCGGGCACGGATCAGGGCGACGCCACCACCGGCGACAATGCCTTCTTCGACAGCAGCGCGGGTCGCGTGCAAGGCATCCTCGACGCGGGCTTTCTTTTCCTTCATTTCGACTTCGGTCGCCGCGCCGACCTTGATCAGCGCAACACCGCCTGCCAGTTTGGCAACGCGCTCCTGCAGCTTTTCACGGTCGTAATCGCTGCTCGACTCCTCGATCTGCTGGCGGATTGCCTTGACACGTCCTTCGATTGACTTCTGGTCGCCGGCGCCATCGATCACGGTCGTTTCTTCCTTGCCGATTTCAACACGCTTCGCGCTGCCGAGATCGTTCAGGGTGGCTTTCTCGAGCGACAGCCCAACCTCTTCGGCAATCACGGTACCGCCGGTGAGAATGGCGATATCTTCGAGCATCGCCTTGCGTCGATCGCCGAAGCCCGGCGCTTTCACTGCGGCCGTCTTGAGGATGCCGCGAATGTTGTTGACGACCAGCGTTGCCAGTGCTTCACCCTCGACGTCTTCCGCGACGATGAGCAACGGACGGCCGGACTTCGAGACTTGCTCGAGCACCGGCAGCAGATCACGGATGTTGGCGATCTTCTTGTCGTGCAGCAGAACGTACGGGTTGTCCAGAATCGACATCTGCTTGTCAGGGTTATTGATGAAGTAGGGCGACAGGTAACCGCGGTCGAACTGCATGCCCTCGACGACTTCCAGCTCGCTCTGCAGGCCGGACCCGTCCTCGACGGTGATGACGCCTTCCTTGCCGACCTTGTCCATCGCCTCGGCAATGATTTTGCCGATTTCAACGTCGGAGTTGGCGGAGATGGAACCGACCTGGGCGATTTCCTTGCTGGTCGTGCACGGCTTGGAGATCTTTGCCAGTTCCTCGACGACGGCAATAACCGCCTTGTCGATACCGCGCTTCAGATCCATCGGATTCATTCCGGCGGCGACGAACTTCATGCCCTCGTGAACGATTTCCTGGGCGAGCACGGTCGCCGTGGTGGTACCGTCGCCCGCGACATCAGAGGTCTTGGAAGCGACTTCCTTGACCATCTGCGCGCCCATGTTCTCGAACTTGTCCTTGAGTTCGATCTCCTTGGCGACCGAGACACCGTCCTTGGTGATGGTCGGCGCTCCGAATGAGCGCTCGAGCACGACGTTGCGGCCCTTGGGGCCGAGCGTAACCTTCACGGCGTCAGCCAGTATGTTTACGCCCTTGACAATACGTGCGCGGGCGGCATCGTGGAATTTGACTTCTTTTGCTGCCATTTGCTTGCTCCTGTTAACTGTTCAGTACGGGAAGAGGTCCAATCACTCGCATCAGGCGGCGTCCAGGACACCCATGATGTCCTCTTCGCGCATGACCAGCATCTCTTCGCCTTCAATCTTGACGGTCTGTCCCGAATACTTGCCGAACAGGACCTTGTCGCCTTTCTTGACATCCAGGGGACGAACCTTGCCGTCTTCGAGCAGCTTGCCGGTACCGATGGCGATCACTTCGCCGGTATCGGGTTTTTCTGCGGCGGAATCGGGGATGACGATTCCCGACTCGGTTTTGCGCTCTTCTTCCAGACGCTTGACGATCACCCGATCGTGCAGGGGACGAATTTTCATTGCTGATTTCTCCTTCGTAATCAAGGAATTAAACTTCAAGAATGATTTTGTGGGCTCGGCCGAAGTGGCTTTGTTAGCACTCAGTCCAAACGAGTGCCAATGATAGGGGCGACTTAGCCGGTTTTCAACAGGTGGTCGCAACAAAAATCACTTCCTGGAAGGAAAAAAATCGGAGTGTGCGCCCACTTTTCTGACGAGCGCGAGCGGAATCGGGGAAGAGCAGAGCTGGCTCCAGCCGGAGCCGACGCTCACTGGACGAGCGTGCGGAGCAATCAGTCCGCTGCGAATCCGCCGGCAGAGACGCCGAAGCGGTAAACCGTACGGTGCATCTTGCGCCCGCCAGGCGGCACCGGGTGGTGCGGGCATGGCGGTTTCCGGGTCCCGTCAGAACGCAACGTCGCGTCATCGGCCACCTCGGCCCAGATACCGCCGTGCACCGGCCGGAACGACCAGAGAACATAACCGCTGCGCGACGCCAGACCCAACAGGTCTTCTGCGTCCGGCGCCTCCGACACGACCCATTGCTCGCCGCGTTCCCCGGCCGGCAGCGAAGCGAATGCCTGACGGCATTCCATCGTCTCCTTGTCCGGGGCACCGGGCCTGACACAGCCCTGACGTTCAGTCCTTGCAACGTCCCAGGCGCCCAGTTCCCATCCAGCTTCCATCGCCGCCAGATCGAGCGACAACAGGTCTGTCCAGCGGATGTTGAGTTGCAACGCCGAACTCGGCACCGATGAAAAGCGAACCGGTGTCGCGCTCTCGATCGGTGCAATGCGCTCTTCGACGAAACCATGCCAGTGCAGCGTCAGGATCAGCGGCGTGTCCGGACAGGGAACCGCAGCCAGTGTCACGCCCACGAGGGGCCGGCCGGCAGCAGCGATTTGATCGGAGATACATTCAGCAAAGTCCATGAACTCGCCTCCTGGTTACGAAACACGATCAGTTTTCGTTAAGCCCAACAAATGCAACTCTTGCAGTGACTGAAAGCATCACCCGCGCCAGGTAGAAAGCCGCAATGCGTGCCTATTGCATAATGCCAGCAGTTTTCACTGCGATTTGCAACAAATTTGGGCGCGGCCTCGCCTCATTACTATTTGTTGTTGCTCCTGTCGCCTTGCAATTTCCTGCCGGCGCCCATCTCTCTCGGCCGAGGCCGACGCCGTTGTTTGCGCAAAACCGGGACGATCACTGGTTGGCGCATACAATTGGTTTATCGCCCTTGTAAAAATAACAGTCAGACTGGCTTGACGGACAATGAGAATTTCTTTTTTCGGCGCTGCGCAGGAAGTCACCGGATCGTGCTATCTGGTAGAAACATCATCGGTGCGTTTCGCCGTGGATTGCGGCTTGTTCCAGGGTGCGGGAGACGCGGTACGCAAGAACAGGCGGCCATTCGATTTCGATGTCAGCAGACTCGACTTCGTGCTGCTTACGCACGCGCACCTGGATCACTCCGGCCTGCTGCCGAAGCTGGTCGCGCTGGGCTTCAAGGGACCGATATTCTGCACGTCGGCAACAGCGGATCTCCTGGTCGTCATGTTGAAAGACGCGGCCTATATCCAGGAGCGCGAGGCCGAGTGGCGCAAGCACGCCGGCAAGCGGCATCAGCCGCTTTACACGGTCAAGCAAGCCGAACTCGCCAACAAACAGGTTCAGCGAACCGAATACGATCGAAAAATTTCACCGCATCGCGGCGTTCAGTGCATATTCCGCGATGCCGGGCACATCCTCGGCTCTTCGATTCTGGAAGTGTGGGTAGATGACGGCACCAGGCGCCGTAAGCTGGTGTTCTCTGGTGATATCGGGCAACCGGGGCACCCGATCGTCGAAGACCCCGCTCAGGTTGACTCAGCGGATGTGCTGTTGATCGAATCGACTTACGGTAACCGGCTGCACAAGTCGATGGCCGATACGGTTGAAGAATTCGCCCGGGCCGTGACCGAAACGATTGCAAACAACAAGGGTAACGTGATCGTTCCGGCATTTGCCGTCGGACGGACCCAGGATCTGCTTTACCTGGTCGTCAAGTTGTTCCGCGAGAAACACATTCCGGAACTGGACGTCTATGTGGACTCGCCAATGGCGATCGCTGCGACTGAAATCACCCTGAAACACCTCAAGATCGCCGATGATGACGCCATCGAGGCCATGCGCTGGATTCAGGGTAACCGCGGCCGGCCGCGCATCAGCTTCGTTGACGACCATACCGAGTCAATAAAATTATCGGAAATCGCCCACGGCGCGCTGATTATCTCCGCAAGCGGGATGTGCGATGCCGGAAGAATCAAACGACATTTGCGCGCCAATCTTCCGCGGCGCGACTCGTCCGTCATTTTTACCGGGTTTCAGGCCGCAGGAACGCTCGGTCGGCGCATCGTGGACGGCAGCAAATCCGTTCGCATCTACGGTGAGGACGTGCCGGTTGAGGCAAGGATATTCACCATTGGTGGTTTGTCTGCGCACGCTGATCGCGCTGCGCTGCTCGACTGGCTGGGACATTTTCACCGCCCACCGGAAAAGACATTTGTCGTGCATGGCGAAGCAACGACCGCGCTTGATTTCGCGGACACCATACGGCAACGGTTCGGATGGGACGTAGAGGTTCCCGCCAGGCGCGACTCCTACGAGATCTAGCTACGCCTGGCGGCGCCACCGCATTCCGATTGTTTCGAAACCTGTTTCGCCGCAGCACGATTCTTGCTGCACGTTTCTGGCACCACGGTGCTGGCGGAGACGGGAACAGGCCTTATGCGATAATCGCGCCGCCATTGTTCACCACTCGTCCGCGCTAAATCATGTCCGATCTCGACGTCGTCATTCTCGCTGCCGGAAAAGGCACGCGAATGCATTCCGACATTCCGAAAGTCCTCCATCCGCTGGCCGGCCGGCCAATGCTCGATCACGTCATTTCGGTGGCCCGCGCTCTGGCAGCGCGTCGAATTGTCGTCGTTTATGGCCATGGCGGGGAAGCGGTTCGTGACCGAACCGGGGCAGACGATATCGAGTTCGTATGTCAGGAACCGCAGCTGGGCACCGGGCACGCGGTGCAACAGGCGCTGCCCGTTCTTGATTCGGACAAGACCTTGGTCCTGTATGGTGACGTCCCACTGATCAGGGCCGGGACGCTGGGACGGTTGCTCGCGACGCGGGCTGAGCTGGCACTGCTGACAATGGAGTTGCCCGACCCACA
>LJTS01000006.1 GCA_001304425.1 Betaproteobacteria bacterium SG8_40 | reverse complement strand
TCGATGCGCGGCCGCGCCCGCTGAAGCCTGCACTCACGCCCGAGGGCGGAGCCGCAGCACGGGGTGACTATGCCGTAGCCGTTTGCGTCTGCCCCGACACAGCTTCCCGGGCCCGCAGTATAAGGTCTGGATCGTTGGGTGCGAGCAGCCTGGAATCCGATAGCATTTGCCGCCATTTTCTGGCGCGCGGCTGTCCATGGTACAGACCCAGGATATGCCGGGTGATTGCGTGCAGCGGCGTACCTCGCGTGACTTCCCGCCTGGCGTAGTGCCACATGCGCTCAACGACGTCCTGGCGCGTGATCGTGTATTTCGACCCGAAAATGGCGCGATCGAGGGCCAACAACATATAGGGGTCATGATATGCGGCGCGCCCCAGCATGACGCCATCGACGCTTACCAGCGCTTTCAGCGCATCGTCGACGTTGTCGATGCCGCCATTGATCACGATGGTGCACTCCGGGAAGTCCGATTTCAGCCGGTACACATAATCGTATTTCAGCGGTGGCACTTGCCGGTTGTCTTTCGGCGACAAGCCTTTGAGTATCGCGTTACGGGCGTGAACGATGAAAGTGCGGCAACCCGCTTTCGCAACCGTTTCGACGAACCGCTGAACGAAGCCATAGTCTTCGATCGAGTCGATACCCAACCGGTGTTTTACCGTAACCGGAAGCGCGACGGCGTCCTGCATTGCCTTGACGCAATCGGCAACCAGCCGTGGCTCTGCCATCAAACACGCGCCAAAAGCGCCTCGTTGGACGCGTTCTGACGGGCACCCGCAATTGAGGTTGATTTCGTCATAGCCCCAGGACCCTCCCAGTTTCGCACTGTGTGCCAGATCGGCGGGCTCACTGCCGCCGAGTTGCAGCGCAACCGGGTGTTCGGCCGGATCGAACTCGAGGTGACGGGCAATGTCGCCGTGAAGGAGCGCACCGGTGGTGATCATTTCCGTGTACACCAGTGCGTCAGGCGCCACTTGCCGAAAGAAATAGCGGCAGTGGCGATCCGACCAGTCCATCATCGGGGCGGTGCACAATTATTTCACGGCTGGTATCTGTTCGGCGCACAAACTGGTAAAGGGATCAAGTGGTAATGGCCGTCCGGTGACGTCTGCGGCAAGTTGGTCGTTCCGGCATTGATCGTGCGGCCATTGCTGCCGATGACGCACGGCGCTGACGAAGGGGTCGATCTATGGCTTGGCCCGCAGCCCTGCTATGAGTTCGTCGGCCGGAAAACTTCAGCGACGATGCTGGCGTCGGCGGTTAGCCACAACGCGGCATTTCCTGTGGCTCTGGTCCTTGTGGCCCTGGTCAGGGAAAACTGCGCTCGAGCCGGATGCCGATCAGCAGCATGTCGCTCGCCGGCTGATAAACGGTCATTGGACCGTAACCGTTCGCCACTTCGTTAACCTGCTCCTGGTTTGACTGGCCAAAACGGTAGCCGTCAACGTAACCAACGATCGCCCAATCGTCCCGAAGGCGGTATCCGACATGCGTGTATAGCGAGATTTTTCCGGCGGGGTTCAGTTCGGGATTGGTATCGAAGCCGATTCTGTTGAGGTGGGCATCCTCCCCGACCCATAGCGGATACTTGATGCCGAAGGCATACATCCACGTGCCCTCGTATGCGGAATCCGCCGCTATTCCGGCGCGGACATAAGTGACGAGATAGTCTTCCCGCTGCACAGAAGAAAGTTCACGCTGCCAGACGTCGATACCGAGGCCGGCAACCAGATCCAGACTATAGTCGCCGGCCTGCATTGGATTGCGCCAGCGTACCTGTGCCTCGTTGGTCAGCCCCGTGTACCCCGTCGTTCCGGAAATCGGCAGGTTGGTGAAAAGTGTGGCGCCGGTGTAATCGACCGAGCCCAGCCATAGTTTCCCGCGATAGGCCAATACCAGACCCTCGTAGCGCTCCTGGGTATAGCCCACACCGAAGGTAAACAACCATCCCTTCTCGGTGACGGGAGGAGAGACATTTTCTTCCCAGTCGAGGTACTCCAATCCGGCCGACAGTGCCAACTGCGCGTTGGCGGCGCCGGGAAGAAGCAGCAACGACATTATCAATATTGTTTGTCGCAATCGCATGACACCGTTCCGGGTAGTTGGACACGTATGGCAGCCGCTTTGCCGCACTTGCCGGCCAGCCTGGAATGCCAGTGCGCCTTCCCATGCATGAGAGGTCCTTTTGCCGGGCGCACCAGCACCACGCCACAGCCCTCAGCCGCTGATGAGGGCGAGGCCGAAGCGGATAGACGATTCAACCGCCTGTGACGGCTTGTTTTTGTTCGCCCAGACCGTCGATGCCAAGACGCATCGAGTCGCCCGACTTGAGGAATACCGGTTTCGGTTTGATACCCATACCGACGCCTGGAGGCGTACCCGTGGAAACGATGTCCCCCGGCATCAATGTGACGAAGTAGGACAGGTATGACAGCAGTTTCTGTACGCCAAAGATCATCGTGTTGGTGTTTCCCGACTGCATGCGCTTGCCGTTGACTTCCAGCCACATGGCGAGGTTATGCGGATCGGAAATTTCGTCGCGCGTCACAAGACAGGGACCGACTGGAGCGAACGTGTCAAAGCTCTTGCCCTTGGACCATTGGCTGCCGTGCTCCAGCTGCCACTCACGCTCCGATACATCGTTGCAAATCGTGTATCCGGCAACGTAGTCCAGTGCGTCCTTCTCCGAAACGCTGCGCGCCGTCTTGCCGATCACAAACGCCAGTTCCACTTCCCAGTCACCTTTTTTTGATCCCTTGGGAAGAACCACCGTGTCGTTGGGCCCGGTCAGTGCGCTGACGGCTTTCATGAACACGACCGGCTCTGTTGGAATCGGCATATTCGACTCCTTCGCGTGGTCCGAATAATTCAGGCCGATGCAAATCAGTTTCTGAACATTGGCAACCGGAACGCCCAGCCGCGGATTTCCCGAAACCTTGGGAAGCGTATTCACGTCCACGCCGCGCAACTTCGCGAGGCCGTCATCGCTGATTGTGCTGCCGTCGATATCCCTGACCACACCGGACAGGTCGCGGATTGCACCTTGCGCATCCATCAGCCCCGGTTTTTCCTGCCCTGCGTCTCCATAACGTACCAGTTTCATTGTTTCCTCCCGTTCGAGCTCGTTGTTCCAGTCGTTAGATTCAGATTGTGATGCCGCCATCGATGATCATGCTCTGCCCGGTCACGAATTGCGCTTCGTCCGACGCTAGATACACGGCCATTTCGGCAATTTCCTCCGCCGCTGCAAGCCGGCCCATGGGCTGGCGTGCGACGAATTCCGCCCGTGCCCTGGTTTCGTCTCCCAGAGCTTTTATCCGGTCGCCCAGGCTCGGGGTATCGACGGTACCCGGGCAAATGGCGTTGACGCGGATCTTGTTCTTGACGAAGTCGATCGCCAGCGATTTCGTCATTCCGATCACGGCAGCCTTGGTCGCTCCGTAAACGAACCGGTTGGGTATGCCCTTGATGGAACCGGACACCGAAGCGACGTTGATGATCGACCCGCCACCGTTGGAAATCATTCCCGGCAGGAATGATCGTGTAACCACGTAGGCGCTGCGCACGTTCAGATTGAACGAAAATGCCCAGTCATCATCCGTGCAGTCCAGAATGGTGCCATGATGAACAAAGCCGGCACAGTTGAACAGGATGTCGGGCGTGCCGACCGTGGCGGCCAGTTTCGCGACGGCGCCGTCGTCGAGCACATCGAGCCGCCGGGTCTGGATGTTGCCGCTCCCGGACAGCGCCGCCAGTTTTTCCTCGTTGATGTCAGTGGCGATGACCTTCGCACCCTCTCGCGCGAAGGCCTGGGCGGTGGCACGCCCGATTCCCTGTGCCGCCGCAGTTACTAAAGCCAGTTTACCGCTCAGCCTTCCGGACATCCGGCTTTCCTCCCGATCGTGCATGATGAAATCATGAAAGGCCGTATTGTGCCACAGGCCTTCCCGGTGCCTCGTGGCCCGGATCGTTCCGCATTATCGGGCAACTGGCGAGGGGACTTTGAGGGGGTGCGCAATTGCATTAGACTGCGCCGGAAAGCCTCTTCAACACCAACACCGACCAATGGATGCCAACCGGATGATCGTGTTTCGGGTTTCCGCTCTGTGAAGGCTGGCCATATTCCATTCTGCAATGCGTCTGTGATTTTGCGGGCGGGTCGACACGATCTGATGAGAGAAACATGGCATCGGTCAGTCTGAAACAGGTCCGGAAAAGCTTCGGCCACACGGAAGTCGTTCATGGCGTCGATGTATCCATCGACGACGGAGAATTCGTCGTCCTTGTCGGCCCGTCCGGTTGTGGCAAGTCGACCTTGCTGCGGATGATCGCGGGTCTGGAGGAAATCACCGATGGCGAGATCTACATCGGTGACAGGCTGGTGAACGCGATCGCGCCGAAGCAGCGTGACATTGCAATGGTCTTCCAGAATTACGCGCTGTATCCGCATATGACCGTGTTCGACAACATGGCTTTCTCGATGAAGCTCGCCGGGCGCAGCAAGCGGGAGCAGCGCGAACGCGTCGATGAGGCGGCCCGCATTCTCGGTCTTGAAGAATATCTCGAACGTTTTCCCCGGCAACTATCGGGCGGTCAGCGCCAGCGCGTTGCGATGGGGCGGGCGATCGTTCGCAAGCCGCAGGTTTTCTTGTTCGACGAACCCTTGTCCAACCTCGACGCCAAATTGCGTGTGCAGATGCGAACCGAGATACGCGAGTTGCATCAGCGCCTGAAGACCACTTCGGTCTACGTGACGCATGACCAGATCGAGGCAATGACGATGGCCGACAAGATCGTGGTGATGAATGGCGGGCATGTAGAGCAGATTGGTTCGCCTCTTGACCTTTATGATTATCCGGCGAATCTGTTCGTGGCCGGATTCATCGGGTCGCCGGCGATGAATTTCCTGCATGGCAGCCTGGTGACGACGACCTCCGGGCGAGCCGTCCGTCTTGCGCCGGATTGCACGCTTGCCGCCGGACCGACCGAAGAGCCTGACGGGCGCAAGGTCGTACTCGGCGTGCGTCCCGAGCACCTCGTAATCAACGGGCCGGCGGCGGCCGGAGTCGAGGCCGAAGTCATTGTCACTGAGCCAACCGGGGCGGATACACAGGTCTTTTGCCGCATGGCCGGCAGGGAAGTTGCCGCCATCTCGAGAGAGCGCCACCTGTTTGCGCCGACGACCCGTATCCGCCTCGATGTAATGGAGGGCAAGGCCTGCCTGTTCGATCCGGAAACCGGGCAGCGTCTCTGAATCCGGAATCGCGTTGATGCGTTCGCAAACACTGAATCGCTGGCTGGACAATCGCAACGTCCTTGGCCTGCTGTTCATGCTGCCCGCGGCAGCCATTCTGCTGGTGTTTCTGACCTATCCGCTCGGGCTGGGGGTGTGGCTGGGATTTACGGACGCGAAGGTCGGCCGGGGCGGAGGATGGATCGGGCTGGAGAATTACCAATGGCTGTGGGAAGACAGCGTCTTTCGCCTGTCGATTTTCAATACCTTCCTGTACACGGTCGTCGCGAGCGTCATCAAGTTTGTTCTGGGCTTGTGGCTGGCCTTGCTGCTCAACCGGCACCTGCCATTCAAGTCTTTCCTGCGCGCCATTGTGCTGCTGCCCTTTATCGTCCCCACGGTGCTTTCGGCGATCGCCTTCTGGTGGATCTACGATGCACAGTTTTCGGTGTTGAGCTGGACGCTGGTGAAAATGGGGTTGATTGACGAATACATCAATTTCCTTGGCGAACCGAACCTGGCACGGGCATCCACCATCGCCGCCAATGTCTGGCGCGGCGTGCCGTTCGTGGCGATTTGCCTGCTCGCCGGATTGCAGACGATTTCTCCCGCGTTGTACGAAGCCGCAGCCATTGACGGTGCGACTCCGTGGCAGCAGTTCCGCAACATCACATTGCCGATGCTGTCACCGATCATTGCCGTGGTGATGACCTTCTCGGTGCTGTTCACGTTCACCGATTTTCAGCTCATATGGGTGCTTACCCGTGGCGGGCCGATCAATGCGACCCATCTGATGGCGACGCTGTCGTTCCAGCGGGCCATCCCCGGCGGCGCGCTTGGCGAGGGGGCGGCGATTGCAACGGCGATGATCCCCTTCCTGCTGGCGGCAATACTGTTTTCGTATTTCGGCTTGCAGCGCCGCAAGTGGCAGCAAGGCGGGGCCGATAAATAGGGCCCGCTTCAAAGAGACGAGGAAAATGGCGGAGAAAGAACAGCGGGAAGGAATGCACTACCTGGAATCGCTGCCCCGGCGCTGGGTAACGGTCTACATTCCGTTGCTGCTGTTCCTGTTCGTCCTGCTGTTTCCGTTTTACTGGATGGGGTTGACCGCATTCAAACCGGATGCCGAGTTACTGTCATCCGGGGGCAATCCGTTCTGGGTGATGGAGCCGACGCTGGAGCATTTCAGGAAACTGTTTATCGACACGTCCTATCCGGAGTGGATGTGGAACACGGTCATTATTTCGGTGGTGTCGACGTTTGTGTCGCTCGCGGCCAGTGTGTTCGCGGCCTATGCGATCGAGCGCTTGCGGTTCAAGGGATCGCGCCAGCTCGGCCTGGCGATATTTCTCGCCTATCTGGTTCCGCCTTCCATCCTTTTCATTCCGCTGGCGACGATGGTCTTCCAGCTTGGCATGTTCGATTCGCGCTGGGCACTTATCCTGACCTATCCGACATTTCTGATCCCCTTCTGTACCTGGCTGTTGATGGGTTACTTTCGTTCCATACCGTTTGAGCTCGAAGAGTGTGCGCTGATTGACGGCGCCACCCGCTGGCAGATCCTTACGCGTATCGTGCTGCCGCTGGCGGTCCCGGGATTGATTTCGGCGGGGATTTTTGCCTTTACGCTCTCATGGAATGAATTTATCTACGCCTTGACGTTTATCTCGGCATCGGAGAACAAGACGGTGCCGGTGGGTGTGATTACGGAACTGGTGGAGGGCGACGTATACCACTGGGGTTCCCTGATGGCCGGCGCTCTGGTGGGGTCCCTGCCCGTGGCGGTCATGTATTCGTTTTTCGTCGAGTATTACGTTGCGGGAATGACCGGGGCCGTCAAGGAGTGAGGCGCGCTCGCTCGCTCCGGCTTTCTCAAGCCCCTGGTGCCGCCGGGGCGGTATGGACGCCGCCCTGTTGACGGCGAAGCGGCCAGGCGGGTAGCGACCGGACTGTTGATCGCTGTCCGGGTATCCGGCCCGTCCCGCCACAGCGGGACTGGCCATCGGACCGCCGTCCGGCGGGGCTGTGCGCTGAACAACGCCCTGCATCCTCGCACCGGCGCGAACCGCAGGCTTATAATGCCCGCACCCAGCCGGCGATGTTCAGTTGCAGTAACCACCGACTGCGGTCGGGCGGGACGCTCGCCGGAAACGTATTCAGGAGGAAGACCATGCTTCAAGCCGCCGATCTCACGATTCGCCTCAATGGCGCGGATGACGTCGTAATCGCCCGTGCCGAGTTGCCAGCCGGAACCGAGATCATCAAGGAAAAGATAAGAGCCGCGGTGACTATACCGGCAGGGCACAAGATAGCGACCCGCTCCCTGAAGCCGGGCGACCCGGTGCGCCGCTATAACCAGATCATCGGATTCGCCACCCAGCCGATCAGTCCGGGCGATCATGTCCACGTGCATAACCTGGCGATGGGCGATTTCGAGCGTGATTACGCGTTCGGCGAAGACTACGTGCCTACCGAGTTTGTTGCCGAGCCGGCGACTTTCATGGGGATCAAGCGCGACGACGGCCGGGTGGCAACGCGAAACTATCTGGGCGTGATCTCCAGCGTGAACTGCTCGGCGCACGTGTGCCGCCTGATCGCAAAGCACTTCGACGACGATTTCATGGCGCAGTACCCGAACGTCGATGGCGTCGTGCCAATCCACCATCGTACCGGCTGTGGAATGGGAGCGGATGGCGAGCCGATCGAGGTACTGCGCCGCACCCTTGGCGGTTATGCAGTTCATCCGAATTTCTATTCTTCACTGTTGATCGGGCTCGGCTGCGAAGCGAACCAGATCAACAATCTGCTCGCAGCACAGGGTCTCAAGCGCAGCGACCGCCTCAAGGCTTTTACCATTCAGGATACCGGCGGCACGCGAAAGACGGTTGACCAGGGCATTGCCATGATCAAGGAGATGCTGCCGGACGCCAATCGCGTCAAACGCGAGACCGTGCCGGCCAGCCATCTCATGCTGGGCCTGGAGTGTGGGGGCTCCGACGGTTACTCGGGCATCTCCGCAAACCCGGCGCTCGGCGCTGCTGCCGATTTGCTGGTGATGCACGGTGGAACCGCGATGTTGTCCGAAACGCCCGAAGTCTACGGAGCTGAACATCTGTTGACGCGTCGCGCCGTTTCCCGCGAGGTGGGCGAGAAACTCGTCAAGCGCATCAAGTGGTGGGAAGACTACACGACGCGACTCGGTGGCGAAATGAACAACAACCCTTCGCCGGGGAACAAGGCGGGCGGTTTGACGACGATACTCGAAAAATCCCTCGGCGCCGTGGCCAAGGGCGGCACACAGGGCATGATGGACGTATACGAGTACGCCGAACGCGTGACTGCAAAAGGCTTCGTGTTCATGGATACGCCCGGCTATGACCCGGTCTCCGTTACCGGCCATGTTGCCGGCGGTGCCAACATTGTCTGTTTCACCACCGGGCGCGGTTCGGCCTACGGATGCAAACCCTCGCCCAGCATCAAACTGGCGACCAATTCCGCTTTGTTCCAGAGGCAGGAAGAAGACATGGACGTGAACTGTGGCGCCATTGTCGACGGCAAGGCTACCATCGAAGAAGTCGGGCAGCAGATTTTCGAGTTGATCCTGAAAGTCGCTTCCGGCGAAAAGTCCAAGAGCGAACAATGGGGTTATGGCGAAGACGAATTCGCGCCCTGGGTGCTTGGCCCGACGATGTGATGCGGCTTGGGGGCATGGGTCCGCAAGCGCAGTGAGTGGAGGGTTGCGGACTCCATGCCGGAATGCCCGAGACCGGCGTTGATGGTTGCATCCGCTATTTCAAGGAGGCTGTAGTGGCAGATGAATTCGGTTCCAAGGAATGGTTCGAACATTTCCAGAAAATGTGGAATCCGATGAATTTCCCTTTCCCCGGAGTGGCTCAGCCGACTCTGGATCCGAAGGAGATCGAGCGGAAGATCGTCGAACTCAAAGCGGTGGAAAGCTGGCTGAAAACCAATGTTGGCATGGTCGAAATGACCATCAAGACGATGGAAATGCAGAAGGCGGCCCTGGAAACCATGCACGAGGCGGCCCAGCAAAGCGGAAAAAGCGGCAAGAAGGCGAAGTAGTGCCGGACTTTCCTGTCCGAGACGCCGGACGGTGAATTTCAGACAAATCGAATACGGTTCCGCGGAGTACGATGCCGCGCGCGAACTGCGGGAGGCGGTTCTGCGTGCCCCCCTTGGCCTGTCTTTGAGCGCGAATGATCTGCGCGGCGAAGAACACCAATTGCATTACGCGCTGTTCACCGGCACTGACGAACTTGTTGGCTGTGTCATCGTTGTCCCGGCTTCGGACGGACAGGCGCGCATTCGGCAAATGGCAATAGCGCCCGTGCATCAGCGTCAGGGCCTGGCGAGCAGGATGATGCTCGAACTCGAGGCGAACGTCATTGCACGTGGATTTTGTTCGCTTAGTCTGCACGCGCGCCGTAGCGCCATCGGCTTTTACCAAAAGCTGGGTTACGAATGCAGCGGAGGCGAATTCATCGAGGTCACGCTGCCGCACCGCAAAATGTCGAAACGGCTGACCTGAGCATGGTCCAGGCCGCTGCGCGGTGCGTCACGCAGGGCGCCGGTGTGCCAGTGTCGGTTTGAGTTTTTCCATTGCCGCAACGAGTTGCGCGCAGATGCCGGGCTCGAATGCGGAGTGGCCGGCATCGGCGACGACAACGTAGTCGGCCTCCGGCCACGCAGCGTGCAATGCGTTCGCCGTAGCGATCGGGCAAACCATGTCGTAACGCCCCTGAACGATCGTGCCGGGTAGATGACGCATGCGGTCGACACCTGAAAGTAACTGACCTTCTTCGAGAAACGAGCCGTTGGCGAAATAGTGGGCCTCGATGCGTGCCAGTCCGAGAGCCACCTGCTCGTCGGCAAAATGCGCCACCGTGGAGGGGCTGGCAAGCAAGGTCGAGCATGAACCCTCATATGCGCTCCAGTGCATTGCCGCGTCGATCCGGATTCGCGGGTCATCGTGTTCGAGCAGGCGGCAATAGGCGGTGAGCAAATCGTCACGCTCGTTTTCGGCGACGAAGCCGGCAAACGTCCGCCAGGCTTCCGGAAAAAACAGGCGCATTCCGTAGAGGAACCAGTCGATTTCACTCTTTCCGGACAGAAATATCCCGCGCAGCACCAATGCTGTGCAGCGATTCGGGTGAGCCTGTGCATAGGCTAGCGCCAGTGTGCTGCCCCAGGAACCACCGAACAGGCACCAGGCGTCAATGTTCAGGTGGTCGCGCAGCCGCTCGATGTCGGAAATCAGATGGGCCGTGGTGTTGTTGTGCGTTTCGCCAAGCGGTGTCGAGCGTCCCGAGCCACGCTGGTCAAAGATGATGATGCGATAGAACTCCGGGTCGAAAAAACGCCGGTGCGAGGGGCTGGCGCCCGCGCCCGGGCCGCCGTGCAGAAACAGTACCGGCATTCCTTGCGGATTACCGCTTGTTTCCCAGTACATTTCATGCGGTGAATCGAGCCTCAACCGCCCCGACAGGTGCGGCTCGATTTCGGGGTAGACGTCGGTGCGAACGGACGAATCGAACGGTGCGTTCATGATCACGATTATATTGCCCCGGGGCGGCAGGTTGCGGGTTTGGCGCCCGGAGCGTTCTTACCTCAGTGGTCTGACTTGGTAGCCCTTTGCGCCAAGTATGGCGGGTATTCCATCCTCGCCGACCATGTGCATGGCCCCTACGGCGACAAATACCGTTTCTCCGTCACGCAGCATGCGCTCGACCTGTTGCGCCATCGCGACGTTGCGCTCGGTCAGAAATCGCTGGTGAAACTCCTTCGCCATCGCGGCCGGCAGCCTGCGTTCTTCCTCGAGCAGAACCGCGCCCAGCTTGTCCATGTTTCCGGTTCGCCAGGCAGTGACCATTTCAGCGACCAGAGCCTCTACTTCCCCGCTGCTGATCTCGTCGACGGCGATCTGCAACATTGCGGTTTGCAAGCCCGGGGACAGGCGGTCGAGAATCTGCATTTGGGCGGACATGGATTCGAGTGCGACGATGCCCTTGCCCTGCTCTTGAGCGCGGCGCGCGAAGTGGTTCTCGAGGCCTTTGTCGGGACTGTATCCCAGCCGCTGGTATTCCAGTGCCGTCAGCATGAACATCAGCAGGTACGGCTTGATCTGGCGGACCTGCTCGAACGGGATGCCGTAACTGGCGCAGACCTCGATCAGGCCGGATAGCAATTCAGGTTCGAGGTGGTTCTCGATGTTGTCGGGCGGTGTATACATCGCCGACATGGCGGCAGCGATGGCAGCTTGCTCGTCGGCGGGATCGACTTCCAGAGCCACTTTATCCGACTTGCCGAATGCTGACTGGACGGACGCGGGCAAGGGGTAAAAATCGGTCTTGCCTACGTGAATCGTTCCGAACAGGTAAACCGAGTTCTCGCCGGCGCGGATTTCCCACAGCGGCGGGCTGTACGTGGATTGCGCGCACACGGCGCAGGACATGAACATGATCGCGGCGAACACGACCAGGCGTTGAAAAGCCGGTATTGCTGGGAAGTTCATTTCCTGATCTCCTTGTCTGGCGCTGGCGGCGGTCTGCGGGCGATGAAGCCGTGAACAACGCGGTGCGATCGTTTCATTGGCTGCCTTCCGTGAACTTGACTGTCACCGGCGACAGGACCGCTCTGCTGGCCGGTGCGAATATTTATGCAATATCCGGGCTAGGATCAGTCCGTATAATCGCGGTCTATCAGGATCCCACCCGGAGCTTCAATGGACGAGCAACTCAGGCGAGCAGCACTTGACTACCACCGTACTCCCACGCCAGGGAAACTATCTGTTACGCCAACCAAGGGGTTAACCAACCAACGCGATCTGGCGCTGGCCTATTCGCCCGGCGTGGCGGCGGCATGCGAGGAAATCGTTGGCGATCCGGGAACGGCACCGCTGTACACCAGCCGTGGCAATCTCATCGGGGTTATCACCAACGGAACCGCCGTGTTGGGGCTGGGTGCAATCGGTCCGCTCGCTTCCAAGCCGGTAATGGAAGGCAAGGCCGTCCTGTTCAAGAAGTTTGCCGGAATCGACGTCTTTGATATTGAGATCAACGAACGCGACCCCGGGAAACTGGTCGACATCATCGCCAGCCTGGAACCGACATTCGGAGGCATCAACCTCGAGGATATCAAGGCGCCCGAATGCTTCCATGTCGAGCGCGAACTGCGCCGGCGCATGCGCATCCCGGTGTTTCACGACGACCAGCACGGTACGGCAATTATCGTTGCTGCAGCCATCTCCAATGGCCTGAAAGTCGTTGGCAAGCGAATCGAGTCGGCGAAGCTGGTCTGTTCCGGTGCAGGCGCGGCGGCACTGGCATGTCTTGACCTGCTCGTCAGTCTCGGCATGCCGTTGGAAAACATCACTGTGTCGGATATCAAAGGTGTGGTCTACCGGGGCAGAACCGAAGAGATGGACGATAACAAGGCGCGTTATGCGAAGGAAACCGACGCGCGAACGCTGTCCGAGATCATCGGCGGGGCGGATATTTTTCTTGGGCTGTCGGCCGCCGGTGTGCTGAAACCCGAGATGGTGGAGAAAATGGCGGATACGCCGCTGATACTGGCGTTGGCCAATCCGGAACCGGAAATTCTTCCCGACCTGGCAAAACAGGTGCGGCCCGACGCCATCATCGCCACCGGACGTTCGGACTTTCCGAATCAGGTCAACAACGTGCTCTGCTTTCCTTTCATCTTCCGCGGCGCACTCGACGTTGGCGCAACCACCATCAACGAGCCGATGAAACTCGCCGCTGTCGAGGCGATCGCCGCACTGGCGCAGGCCGAGCAATCCGAGGTTGTCGCGATGGCCTACAGCAATCAGGAAATGCAGTTCGGCGCCGAGTACCTCATCCCGAAGCCATTCGATCCGAGGTTGATCGTCAAGATTGCACCGGCTGTTGCGCAAGCGGCGATGGACAGCGGCGTCGCTACCCGTCCGATAGAGAACTTCGGCGCTTACCGAGAGAAGCTGACCCAGTTCGTTTATCACTCCGGCCTCATCATGAAACCGGTGTTTACCGCCGCCAAGCAGAACCCGCAGCGAGTGGTCTACTGTGAGGGCGAGGACGAGAGAGTGCTGCGGGCGGCGCAGGTGGTGGTCGACGAAGGCCTGGCGCGTCCGATCCTTGTCGGCAGGCCGGAAGTGTTGCTGCCGCGGCTCGGGAAATGCGGTTTGCGTATCAAGCCGGAGCGTGACTTCGACCTTGTCAATCCCAACAGTGATGCGCGTTTTCGCGACTATTGGCAGGTCTATCACAGCCTCATGGAACGCAAGGGCGTGTCGGTCGACTACGCCAAGCGCGAGGTGAGCCGTCGCACCACGCTGATGGGCGCCTTGATGGTGCGCCATGGCGACGCCGATGCGATGATTTGCGGAACGATCGCGGAGTTCTCCCTTCACTTGCAGTACGTGTCCGACGTGATCGGCCTGCGCCCTGGGGCGAACAGGTTTGCAGCAATGAACATGCTGATTCTGCCGGGCAGAACGATGTTCATTTGCGATACGTACGTGAACCATAATCCGTCGGCGGAGGAAATTGCGGAAATCACCATGCTTGCGGCCGAAGAGGTGCAGCGATTCGGTCTGACGCCGAATATCGCGCTGCTTTCGCACTCGAATTTCGGTACATCGCGCGACGAATCAGCCGTCAAGATGAGCCGCGCCAGGCAAATACTGGAGCTAAGGGCCCCGCAACTCGCTGTCGAGGGAGAAATGCATGGCGATGCGGCAATAGATGAAGCGATCCGCATGCGTATTTTTCCCAACTCGCGAATCAAGGGCGAAGCGAACCTGCTCATCATGCCCAACCTCGATGCCGCGAATATTGCATTCAACCTGTTGAAGGTGACGGCGGGAGAGGGAATTACGATCGGTCCGATTCTCCTCGGCGCCGACAAGCCGGTTCACATTCTGACTCCGACTGCAACCGTCAGGCGTCTGATCAACATGGCCGCCCTGTGTTCCGTTGATGCAGCGTCACAACGCGCGGCGTTTACAGGAAACGCAATCGATACGGGAAAGCCTTGATGGCGTCTATCGACAAGCGTGTGGCCGTGGTAACCGGAGGCAACCGGGGAATCGGGTTCGAGATCTGCCGGCAACTGGCAGGCCGGGGCTTACGGGTCGTTCTGACCAGCCGGGATGCCGGACTTGGAAACGAAGCGCGGGAGAAACTGGCCGCAGAGGGGCTGGACGTCGTGTTTCACCCGCTTGACGTCGACAGCGATGACAGCGTCGCTGCGCTGGCCGCGTACGTTGAAAAAGAGCAAGGTCGTGTGGATGTGCTCATTAACAACGCCGGAATCATGATTGATCCATCGGGGCATGGCGTTCTGGATACTTCCCCGGCAATTTTTCGCAAGACACTGGAAACGAACTTCTTCGGTGCGTTGCGTATGTGCCAGGCAATCGTGCCCATCATGCAGCATGGTCATTACGGCAGGATCGTCAATTTGTCGAGCGGGCTAGGCCAGCTCGATCAGATGGGGGACGGAACCGCTGCGTACCGCGCCTCGAAGACCGCACTGAACGCGCTCACCCGCATGGTTGCGACCGCCGTCAAGGAAGACGATATCCTGGTTAACTCCATGTGCCCGGGCTGGGTGCGTACCGACATGGGCGGACCCAATGCAGCGCGTGCGGTCGAAGTCGGCGCCGAGACGGCAATCTGGCTGGCGATGCTGCCGCATGACGGTCCGAGCGGGGGCTTTTTCCGCGACAAGACAGCTATTCCCTGGTAGCTGACTCCACTGACCGGCAAATCCGGCCGGGCGCCTCCGCGTCTGGTTCGAGGCCACTGACCCAAGCGGCGTCGGCTGCCCCGGCGGGAAGACGAGGGCCGGCTCCAATGCGTGTCAGTCTACAGGTGCCTGTTCCAGCGACTCCAGCGGCACGGTTTCCCAGTCAAATTCCCCGGAAGACTGTTTCAAACCAGCCAACCTGCGTGCGCTGTTGATGAGTTCCATGGCTTTTTGTTCGTGATGCACCCAACAGTGACGCCGTGCCTGTAATACCTTGTCGGCGATCATCTGGCTCTGTGCAGAGGTCAGCTCTACGCCGGCCAGATCTTCGCCCAGGATGCGCATCTCGCTTTGGCAGGCTGCGTAGCTGACTGCGGCACTGAACACGCTCCCTGTCACTAGCAACGAGTGCCCGATCGTCGAAATCGAATGCTTCAGTTTCATGGGTTTGCCCCCATATAAAGGGTCTGGCCGGAATGGCTGCCGTTGGTGCCGTGGCGATGGGTTCGAAACCGGTGTGAACAGCCGCCCACGCCCTTTTGGATGAACCCTGATATTAGAATACACGCATGTGAAAGGATTTTGCCTTAGTGTCCTCGATTTCTACCGGTTCGTTTCTCAGCCGTGAATGGCTTGCAGCGCAGCTTGCGCGCGGGCGGTGTGCAGTACCCGGCGCTGAGTTGCCCCAGTTCGTGCACCCGCCTGAAAAAAAGCCGATACCGGCGGCCGTGCTTGTGCCTGTTGTCAATCGCTCAGGCGGCCCGACGCTGATGTTCACTCAACGTACTTCGCACCTGCACGATCACGCCGGGCAAATCAGTTTCCCCGGTGGGCGCGTCGAAGCGGCGGATAGCGACCGTGAGGCGACGGCGCTGCGGGAAGCCGAGGAAGAAACGGGGCTTGAACGCGCCAGAATAGAAATTCTCGGGCGCCTGCCCGAGTACGACATCATGACCGGATTTCGAGTCACACCGGTGGTTGGCTGGGTAGAGCCGCCGTTCGAGTTGCGTCCGGATCCGTTTGAGGTGGAGAAAGTGTTTGAAGTGCCTCTCGAATTCTTTCTCGATCCAGGCAATCACGAGGAGCATTCGCGGGAGGTCAATGGCATGGTGCGCCATTACTATGCAATGCCGTACCGGGAACACTACATCTGGGGTGCGACAGCCGGGATGGTGCGCATGTTGTATCAACTGCTCGTCGATGCCGTTTGATGGCGAAGCCCAAGGCACCGGTTACCGCCGCCGTGCGCGTACTGAGGGCGCACAAAGTCGGGTTCACCGACCACCTCTATGAGTACGAGGAACATGGCGGCACTACAGTGTCGGCGCGAGAACTTGCTGTGCCTGAGCATGCCGTTATCAAGACACTGATCATGGAAGATGAGTCGGGGAGACCGTTGGTCGTACTAATGCATGGTGATCTGAAAGTCTCGACGAAGGAACTGGCCCGCACTATTGGAGTGAAGACCGTGTCCCCCTGCAGTCCGGAAGCGGCAAATCGCCATACCGGTTACCTTGTTGGTGGCACCTCGCCGTTCGGAACGCGCAAGGAAATGCCCGTCTATATGGAGCGCTCCATACTGGAGTTGGACCGGATCTACATCAACGGGGGCAAGCGTGGCTATCTGGTTGGAATGCTGCCGCGTGACGCAGTCAAGATCCTCGGGCCCACGCTGGTGCAGGTTGGAATCGACAATGCCTGAATCGCAGCAGCCGGCACGGACAAGACCATGATCGTGGAAATCTCCGCGCTTGCAGTGTTCCTGATTGGCGCCTGGCTTTGGGCGGATAGCATGCGCGCCAGAGAGGCGGCACTCGATGCCGGGCGGCGTGCCTGCGACGCGGAAGGCCTGCAGTTCCTTGACTGGACCGTGGCAATGAAACGGATGGGTATCAGCCGCGCATCGGACGGACGCTTGCGAATGCGGCGGATCTACGAGTTCGAATTCAGTGAAACGGGCAATGACCGGTTTACCGGATCGATCACCATGCTCGGTACGCACCTGATTGCATTACACCTCGCAGCCGGTAACCGTACCGATACCGGGGTTGCCCATCTTCACTAGATGCCGGACCAGTCTCGGTGTGGTTGTGAACGTTGCCGGTGACGTTGCGCTGCCAGTACCGATAATGCAGTTGGACTCGCGAGCGTGCTGCTATCGAGCGGTGAACCTCTGATCGGGCTCCGACACGCCGTCAAAGAAGACCACTTCGCCTGTTTCAACAGAATACTCGGCGCCTACGACGCTGACGCGCCGCTGCTGAATGAACTGCTCGAGAACACGGGAGCCATGCCTCAGTTGGCTTGCCGATGCGCGGATGTTGGCCCTGACGGCTTGCTTCAACAAGGCATCAGGCGATTTTGCGAGCTCGGTTTCGAGCAACGGCTCGATGGCAGGACGGACACGATCGACGATGGAGCGCAGGTTGGGCGACTGGCGATCGGACGGCCGTCCGAGTTCCTCGAGCGTCGCCTGAATCGCGCCACACATGGAATGACCGAGCACCACCACAAGTTGGGTTTGATAGCGCTCGGCAGCAAACTCAACACTGCCGACCTGTGACGGTGCGACGACGTTTCCAGCCACACGGATCACGAACAGGTCGCCCACGCCCTGGTCGAAGACGATTTCAGCGGGCACGCGTGAGTCCGAACAGCCGAGAATAATGGCGAACGGTTGCTGTTCGGCGACCAGTTCGTTGCGCCGGACCGGGCTGGTCAGTGTTCGCTCGTCACGCAAGCTAGCCACGAAACGGCGATTGCCTTCTTGCAGGCGTTTGAGTGCTTCTGCTGCCGGAATCATCGATCTCTTTTCCAACCCTGTGTTTGCCCGGTTTCCAATCAGCTGTCTTTCGACTGAAGCAAGGTTCGATGCGGCACCGAAATCTCGATACCTTCTTCGTCGAACCGCTTCTTGATTCGACGAAGAAGTTCACGCCTGGTGGCGAAAATCTTGTCCGGCTGCGTTTGCACGAATGTTTTGATGATCATGCCGTACTCCGAAAATTTGTCGACTCCCAGCACGACCGGATCGCCGGTCACCCATGAGCCGGTTTCGGGGTCGGCGCGGAACTCTTCCTCGACTGCGCGAATCACCGCCATGACGCGATCCGGATCTTCCTTTAGTCCCACGGGGATATCGAGCATGGCTCTGCCCCAAACATAAGTCCGGTTTGTTACCGATTTGATTTCACCGTTGGGTATGAAGTGGACCCTGCCTTCGAGATCGCGCAGCATTGTGGTTCGCATGTTCAGCTTTTCCACCGTGCCGGTAATCCCGCCAATGGTGACCAGGTCACCCAGTTCGTATTGATCTTCCAGCACGATCATGAAGCCGGTAAAGTAGTCGCGCATCAGGTTCTGGGCGCCGAACGCGAAGGCGACACCGAGTATGGCTGCGCCTCCCAGCACTGTCTTGATGTCTACCCCTGCTTCCTGAAATGCCAGCAGTATTGCCGAGACCATGATGAGCAGGCTCAGCGCACTCTGGAAACTCAGGGCAAGCGTGTCTGCGCGATTCGTGCCTCGTTGTCGCGGCGCCCCGACCTTGTATACCAGCGTTCTTGCGATGCGGTGAGATGAAAAGCGAACCAGTGCCAGCAGGGCCCACGCCGCGAAAATGACAATCAGGATCCGCGGGCCGCGAACAATCA
>LJTS01000223.1 GCA_001304425.1 Betaproteobacteria bacterium SG8_40 | reverse complement strand
ACATCATGTCGAGAACGATCCCGCCGCCGTCTTCCTTCCGGTAATTCCACGACGGGCGCTGACCCGGACGCTGGTCGCCTTCGAAGATCCAGTAGCCGTGCTCGCCGCGGATGCGCATCACCTTGCCGAAGAAACCTGCATCCACCAGCGCCCTGAGCTTGCGCATTCCGGGCAGCCACAGGTTCGCCATCATCACGCCGTTCCTGAGATTTCCCCGGGCGGCAAGCTGCGTCAGCTGCAAGGCTTCGGCATGGTTCGATGCAAGCGGCTTGTCGCAAAGCACGTGTTTTCCCGCCTCGAGCGCGCGGCGAACGTTGTCGAAGCGCAGACCGGTGAGCGCGGAATCAAAGAACACGCTGTCGTCGCGGTCGGACAGCGCCGCATCGAGATCGGTGGTCCAGCGGTCAATGTTGAAACGATCTGCAATCTGTCTGAGCCTGGCCGCGTTGCGCCCCACCAGAACGGGATCGAGTTCGAGTACGTCGCCGTTGGCGAGCGTTAACGGCGAACTGCGCAAGGCCGCAACCGCCCGTCCCAGGTGTTGGTTAACGCCGATTCGTCCGGTAACGCCACTGAGTATGAGTCCGAGCCTGCGGGTGGCCATTGCTGTTCCTCCGCCTTGAAAAAAACCGGTTTGTAATGGTCGAAAGGCATCGCGTTCTGCGCAGCCGCCATCCAGTCTTGATACTGGTTGCCGGCCCCGGCGCTTCGTCTTGTTGCCCGATGCGAGCGTTGCACGATAGCCGCTTCCGCGCTAATGTACCATCTGGTTACTTACGGGAAAATGCGGCGGTTCCGGAAAAACGACACCGAAAGCGACTTGTCTTTCCGGGACGACGTCAGGGGAGAGTGGCAGTGTCCAGCCGGTTGTGCGCAGCAGCACGTACGTGGGTGGCTTTGGTATCGCATGCCGCAGGGGTATTGCGAGCCGGGGCGGCGGTGCTGTTGTTTGCAAGCGTCATGTGGGCTCCTGCCGCATCGGCGCTGGACATCACTGCCTCGCACGTCAACCCGCCGGGCGAGCCGACCTACGAAGCCTTCCGGAAGATGTCCGAGGCGCTTGCCGGCAGCGACGCGGGTTTGCGCATGCGAATATTCCCGCGCGGTCAGCTTGGCGATGAACAGGACATCATCGAACAGGTGCGCCTCGGCGCGATCACCATGGCAAGCGTTTCGACGGCGGCGTTGAGCGCATTCGCGCCTTCCGTGGGCGTGCTCGACATTCCGTTCCTGATGCGCGATCACGACCGCCATCCGTGGGTGGTCGCGGATGGCCCGCTTGGCGAACGCATTGCCGGCAATGTCCAGCGTGAAACCGGTCTGGTGGTGATCGGCTGGTGGAGTGCCGGCATGCGCCATGTGTTTACCCGGCAAACCCCGGTACGCGGACCGGAAGATCTGGCGGGCCTCAAGATTCGCGTCATCCAGAGCCAGGTATATACGGATACCTTCAATGGCCTGGGCGCGAAGGCGACACCGATGCCATACGGCGAGGTCTACACCGCGCTGGCGACGGGGACCGTCGATGCGGCGGAGAACGACGTTACCGGTTACCGCAACATGCAGTTCTTCGAACAGGCGCCCGAACTGTCACTCACGGGCCATTTTTTCCTGTTTAAACCGGTAATAGTCAACCGGCGCGCCATTGAAAGGCTCAGCGCGACACAGCGAGAGGCGTTCGACAAGGCATTCGCGGAAGCGACCGCCTATCAAAGACAACTTTCCGCGTCGCTCTTCCTGAGTGATTTGCAATGGCTCAAGGACAATGGGCGCATCAATATCACCACGCCTGACCGGGAGGCGCTGCAGGCGGCGGTGAAGCCGGTACAGGATGTTTATTCGCAGCGCTTCGGGCGCGATTTCGTAAATGCGATTCGCAACGCGCAATGACCAATAACCAAAGACAAAGAGAACGCCATGGCCGCTGTACTGCTGCGCATTGAGCGCGTGGTCGTTGTAATCGAGGAGGCTGCGGTATTCGTCATTCTTGCGGCGCTCCTGGCCACGCTGTCGCTGCAGATCGCGTCGCGTTTTCTGTTCCAGTTCCCGCTCGACTGGACGGAGGAACTGGCGCGCGTCGGCCAGATGTGGCTGGTCTTCATCGGGGCCGCGGTCGGTGCGCGCCGCGCCGAGCATTTTGTCGTTGAGATATTCATGGAACGGGTCAGTTTTCCCGGAAAGCAACAGGTGGCGCGCGGTATCGACATCCTGGTGGTCGGATTCTTTCTGGTGCTGGCGCTCGTTTCCGCCTGGATGGCGTGGTTCGGTTCCATCCAGACGATGCCCGCCCTGGCGGCGTCCGTGGCCTGGGGCTATGCAGCCATCCCCGCCGGTTGTGCCCTGATCGCATTTCACTTCGTCTGTTCCTGGGTGAGACCGGCACAGGCATCCATTGCAGCGGTGGAGGCGGGCGAATGATCTGGGCGATGATGTTTTTGTTGCTGTTGTTGATGCTGTTGCGGGCCCCGATTGCGGTCGCACTGGGGCTGCCGGCGCTGATGTGGCTGTTCCTGCAGGACCTGCCGCTGGCTGTGGCGACTCAGCGCATTTACGGAACGCTGAATAATTCGGTATTGCTTGCCGTGCCGATGTTCCTGCTTGCCGGCCGCCTGATGAACTTGCTGGGTGTGACCGAACGCATTTTCGATTTCGCTATGGCAGTGGTCGGGCACATCCGCGGCGGGCTGGGCCACGTCGTCGTGACCGCGAGCATGATCTTCTCGGCGATGTCCGGTTCGGCAGCCGCCGACGCGGTGGGCGTGGCGACGATTACCGTCAAGGCTGCGCGCGAGCGCGCGTACGATCCGCATTTCGCGGCGGCCATCACGCTGGCGGCATCGGCGCTGGCGCCGATCATTCCGCCGTCCATCATCATGATTATTTATGGTGCCACGGCGAATGTGTCGATCGGGAAACTGTTCGTCGGCGGCGTGCTGCCCGGCCTGTTTTTCGGCATGGTGTTGCTGATCACCGTCAGCGTGCTGGCAGCGCGGCGTGGTTACCCGAAGGGCGAGCCGTTTTCCGTGCCGCGTCTTGGCCGCGCGTTCAAGCGCGCCTTCCTGGTGCTGCTGACGCCGGTGATCATTATCGGCGGTATTTTCGGCGGTATTTTTACGCCAACGGAAGCGGCGACCGTTGCGGTGCTCTACGTCCTTGCGCTGGGGTTGTGGTACCGGGCGGCGTCGTGGCGCGCCGTGTACCGGGAGTTCGTCTCGGCCGGAGCCACTGTCGGCGTGCTCTTGCTGGTCGTCGGCCTGTCCGGCGTGGACGGCTGGATATTCACTTACGAACAGTTGCCGGTGGTGTTCGCCGATGCGGTGAGCGGTGCGGTCGACAGTCAGTGGGCAGTGATGCTGTTGCTGCTCGCCATCGTTCTGGTGCTGGGCATGTTCATGGATGCAACGCCGGTGATTCTGATGGCAGCACCGGTCATGCTGCCGCTGGTGAAGGCGGCGGGACTCGATCCGGTGCACTTTGGCGTGCTGTTTTGCATCATGTGCGTCATCGGCCTGGTGACGCCGCCGGTAGGTGTCGCGCTGTATGGCGTGGCGACGGTGACCAAGCTGCCGATGGAGCGGGTGTTCTGGGCCATGCTGCCTTTCTTCTTCGCGCTGCTTGGCGGCGTCGTGTTGCTGGTGTTCTTTCCGCAGATCGTGACGTTCCTGCCGGGGTTGCTGATTCAGTAACATTCCGGTGCGGGAATCACCGATGCGACACACCCTGATATCAATCTGACGGGCAGGAGATATGCACATCGACGGCAATACCCGGGTGTATGCGGTTATCGGCGATCCGGTAACAGCGGTGCGTTCACCGGAATGGTTCAACGCGTTGTTCGACAGGAATGGCGTAAACGCCGTGCTCATTGCGTTGCAGGTCAAGCGCGGCGATCTCGCGACAGTGTTCGCCGGTCTGAAGACGATCGGCAATCTCGACGGGCTGGTCGTCACCATGCCGCACAAGAACGCAATGTGCGAATTGCTCGACGAACTGGGACCGGCGGCGCGTACCATCGGCGCGGTCAACGCGGCGCGACGCATGCCCGATGGGCGCTGGCAGGGCGACATGTTCGATGGGCGTGGTTGCGTGCGGGGATTGCTCGACCAGGGGCACGAGTTGGCGAATCGATCGGTGTTTTTGCTCGGCACCGGTGCCGCGGGATCGGCGGTAGCCTTTGCCCTTGCCGAAGCGGGCGTGAAGCAATTGATCATCGATGACGTTGACGCGGACCGCAGCGCGGCTGTTGCGCAGCGTGTGAAGCAGGTGTTTCCCGCCGTTGACGTGCGTACCGGAAAACTGGACCCGGGCACCGTGCATGATCTGGTGATCAACGCAACACCCCTGGGTATGAAAGCCGATGATCCCTTGCCGTTTGAACCCGCTTCGCTGGCGCCATCGACGCTGGTCGTGGATGTCATCACCAAACCGGTGGTCACGCCGTTGCTGGAGAAGGCCAGGTCGCTCGATATGAAGATTCATTCGGGCAACCACATGCATGCCGGGCAGGCAGTCGAGGCGGCACGTTTCTTCGGCCTGAAGATTTGACGATGGCGATGGCGATGGCGTCGGAGCGGCCTCTTGCAGCCGTCAAACGCTGTCTGGTCGCCCTGGGTTCGTGCGTTCTCTTCCTTTGGCAGTTACCGGCGGCGGGCGCACCGGATGAGGTGAGTCAGCACGAAATCCGCTACTTGCTGACGCAACTCGAAACCTCAGGCTGCGAGTTCTTTCGAAACGGCGATTGGTACGATGCGCGGCGCGCGCGGCAGCATATCCAACGAAAATATGCCTGGCTCGTCAAGCGCGACCTTGTCGCGAGTACCGAGCAGTTTATCGAGCGCGCAGCGAGCGGGAGCAGCCGCAGCGGCGAGCCCTATCTGGTTCGTTGCGAGCAAGGCGAGGCCATGCCAAGCGCCGACTGGCTAACGAACGAATTGACGCGACTCAGGAATGATGCAGCGGCATCAGGGGCGGACTGAGCAGGCAGTCACTACTTCTTTCGCGACAAGGCCTGAATAACGGCAGCTTTCTCGCTGTCGTTGAGTTTCGGCGGGTGTGTTTCGAGAAATGTCTTCAGGTGCGCCGGACGTTCCGATTCCTGAACCGGTTCCAGCATCGCCTGCGCCATCGCAAAAGTGTGGCACTGCGAGCATTTACGGTCGAAGATTTCCTCGCCATTGTCGGCTGCCGCGCCGAGCGGTGAAAAGATGCTTGCGATGACAAAGATCAAGCTGATACGGCGCATTGTGACCTCCTGAAAAGCTGAAAATACTGGGCATTATCGGCGCCAGGCCGGCGCTGGCGCTTGATATTGATCAAGCGCGCGTTTGGCAGTCCTGACGCAGTTTGATGCGAAATCAGGAAACAGGGAAGCGCGCGTTGCCGGCCGGGCTAGCGGCGCCCGCGGACCGGGCGCTCGCGCGCTTCGTTC
>LJTS01000222.1 GCA_001304425.1 Betaproteobacteria bacterium SG8_40 | reverse complement strand
CGCGGTATTGATGATGTGTGCGTCGGTATTCTGTTGCAACAGGATGGGTGTGAAAACGCGTACGCCATGTATCACGCCCCAGACGTTTGGCCCCATTGCCCATTCCCAGTCCTTGACCGAGTGCTCCCAGATGACGCCGCCGGGTGCTACGCCCGCATTGTTGCAAACGATGTGCACTGCACCGAATGCTGCCAGTGTCCTTTCCGCCAGCGCTTCGACGTCTTCCGGCCTGGAAACGTCGCAACGCAGGGAAATGGCCTCATGGCCTGCCTGATGAAATTCTGCCAGCGTGGCATCGAGCGTTTTCTGTTCGATGTCGGCCAGAACGACCTTCATGCCTTCACGAGCGAAGCGCAGCGCCATGGCGCGACCAAGGCCGCTGGCGCCACCGGTAACGACTGCAACACGATCCCTGAAATCTTTCATTTTTCCACCCGCTTGTCCGTCGCCGAGTCTAGCATGCGGTCGCGACAGTGGCGGCATGCCGGCGTCGCGGGCCGCGGTGCGTTGCCGCGCCGGGGTTGCGTGCGCCTCGATGCCGCGGGGCGAAGCTTCCAACGCAGTCGTTCGTGATCGCAATCAACCGTGGGGACTGCTGGGGCATGCGATAATCGGTGCCATTCAGGAGGAGAGCATGCACGAACAATTCATTGGCACGAAGCCGGTGGATGAACGACACCGATTCGATTCCGGCCGCCTCGAAAGTTACCTGCGCGAACATGTCGAAGGATTTTCGGGGACGCTCGCCATCGAGCAGTTCAGCGGTGGTCAGTCCAACCCGACGTTCCTGCTCAAGGCGGGAAACGCGCGTTACGTCCTGCGCAGAAAGCCGCCCGGCAAGCTGCTGCCTTCGGCTCACGCTGTTGACAGGGAGTACCGGGTGATCAGCGCGTTGCGCCAGACGGATGTTCCGGTTGCGAAAACGTTCTGCCTCTGTGAGGACGATTCGATCATCGGAACGGCGTTCTACATCATGGATTACGTCGAAGGCCGGGTGCTATGGGACGGACTCCTGCCGGATATGGCCCCCGATCAGCGGCGGGGCATTTACGATGAACTCAACCGCGTGATCGCGGCGCTGCACCGGGTTGACTACTTCAAGGTTGGCCTCGATGGCTTCGGCAAGCCGGGCAATTACATCGAGCGGCAGATCAATCGCTGGATCAAGCAGTATCGCGCCTCGGAGACCGAGCACATCGAGGCGATGGAGAATCTCATTCAGTGGTTGCCGGATAACATACCGCCGGGCGAAGAGACCACGATAGTGCATGGTGATTACCGCCTGGACAATGTCATTTTTCACCCCACCGAGCCGCGTGTGCTCGCGGTTCTCGACTGGGAGCTTTCGACTCTCGGCCATCCTATCGCCGACTTCGCGTACCACTGCATGACCTGGCGGCTGCAGCCGGGGGAGTTCCGCGGTATCGGCGGAGTCGATCTGACGTCGACCGGGATACCCGCCGAAG
Organism: Betaproteobacteria bacterium SG8_40; assembly: GCA_001304425.1. GTDB lineage: Bacteria > Pseudomonadota > Gammaproteobacteria > Burkholderiales > Eutrophovitaceae > SG8-40. Next base: position 3,969 of record LJTS01000222.1, on the reverse strand, counting down.
AGGAGTATGTCGCAATGTACTGCCAGCGCACCGGCCGTAGCGGCATTCCCAACTGGGATTTCTATCTTGCCTACAACATGTTTCGCCTCGCGGGAATTCTCCAGGGGATCATGGGGCGCGTCAAAGACGGCACCGCAGCCAGCGCGCACGCGGCGGAGCAGGGGAAGCGCGCCAGGCCGATGGCGGAAGCGGGCTGGCGCCAGGTCGAGCGAATTCTGAAAGGACCGGCCTGAGAAAGCCGCGCTCGCTGAACATGTTTTCGCGCCATCGTCGAGTTTGCCCGGCAAGTGCCGGGATGGGGCGGTGCGCATCGTTGCATTGTTTTTTCTTGCCCCGGCTTTCCGGGGCGGCTTCCCCTGCCTCCAGGGCGGGGCTTGTTTATCTATAACGATTTGTCGAGGAGTCGTGGATGAAAGCGGTGTTGTGCAAGGAACTGGGTTTGCCGGAAAAACTGGTTATCGAGAATGTGCCCTCGCCTGTTGCAGGCGAAGGCCAGGTTGTGTTGTCGGTGAAAGCCTGCGGCGTGAATTTCCCGGACACGCTGATTATCCAGGGCAAGTACCAGTTCAAACCCGAACTGCCGTTTTCCCCGGGCGGCGAAGTTGCCGGTGTCGTCAAGGAAGTCGGCGCAGGAGTGACGTCGCTCAAGCCCGGCGACCGTGTCATCGCGTTCAGCACTTGGGGAGGCTTTGCCGAGGAATTGGCGGTTGAAGCCGACCGCACGATCGTGATGCCGGACTCAATGGACTTCGTGCCGGCTTCGGGGTTCGTTCTGACTTACGGAACCAGTTATCACGCGCTGAAAGATCGCGCGCAACTCAAGGCCGGCGAAACCTTGCTGGTGCTGGGAGCGTCGGGCGGCGTCGGGATTGCCGCGATTCAACTGGGCAAGATGATGGGCGCCCGGGTGATTGCTGCCGCTTCGACAGAACAAAAGCTGAAGGTGTGCAAGGACAACGGCGCCGACGAATTGATCAACTACGGAGAACAGGACCTGCGTAAACGCGTAAAGGAACTCACCGGCGGCAAGGGCGTGGACGTCGTGTACGACCCGGTCGGCGGACCCTATTCCGAGCCGGCTTTGCGTGATATGGCCTGGAACGGGCGCTTTCTGGTGGTCGGCTTCGCTGCAGGGGAAATCCCGAAAGTGCCCCTCAATCTCGCGCTGCTGAAAGGCTGCTCCATCGTCGGCGTGTTCTGGGGTGCGTTTACCCGCAATGAACCGGAGGCCAACCGGCGCAACAATGAAGAACTGATGCAGTTTTTCGCCCAGGGAAAAGTCAAGCCGCACATTCATGCGACCTATCCCCTGGAACAGGCCGCCGAAGCGCTGAACGACGTCATCTACAAGCGTGTCAGCGGCAAAGTGGTTCTGACGGCAGGTTGACCAGGTCGGTGTTCCTGAACTGGAATTGCCGTTGCCGCTCAGAATCCGCAACGCGGCCCGCGTGAGAGGCATGAAATGAAATCCACGATGATGCGGACACCGCTGAACCTGTCCCATTTCCTCGAGCGGGCAGGAAGGTTGTTCGGTGGGCAGGAAATCGTTTCGCGGATGCCGGACAAGTCACTGCACCGTTACACCTATGCCGATTTTTACCGGCGTGCGCGCCTGCTTGCCGAGGCGCTGACGCGCGCCGGACTCCAGCCGGGCGACCGCGTGGCGACCCTGATGTGGAACCATTACGCGCATTTTGAAACGTATTTCGGCGTGATCGCGGCCGGCGGTGTCCTGCATACACTCAACTTGCGTCTTTCTCCGCAAGACATTGCCTATATCGCCAACCATGCCGGGGACCGCTTCCTGATCGTTGACGATGTCCTGCTTCCGTTGCTGGAGCAGTTCCGTGACGAGGTCGATTTCGAGCGCGTGATCGTCGTGCCTCTGAACGGCAAGCCAGTTGCTGATGGCATGGATGATTACGAGGCGTTTCTCGGGACCGCGACCGGCGATTTCGATTATCCGGAGATGGATGAGAACGACCCGTGTGCGATGTGCTACACATCGGGCACGACAGGGCGGCCGAAGGGTGTTGTCTATTCGCACCGGTCGCAGGTATTGCATTCGCTGGTACAGGCCATGCCCGATGCCATTGGCATTTCAGGGCATGACGTTTTGTTGCCGGTGGTGCCGATGTTCCACGCCAACGCCTGGGGTGTGCCCTATACCGCAGCCATGCTCGGCGTGAAAATGGTTTTCCCGGGCCCGCACCTGCATCCTGACGACCTGTTACCCCTGCTGGAAAGCGAGAAGGTGACGCTCTCCTGCGGTGTGCCGACGATCTGGCTGCCGATGGCGCAGATGATCGCCGCTAACCCCGGCAAGTGGAAGCTGCAAAAAGGCTTGCGCCTGACGGTGGGCGGGGCTGCCGTCCCGGAATCGATGATACGGGCCTACGCGCAGCTCGACATCGAGGTGTTGCAGGGCTGGGGCATGACCGAGACCTCGCCGCTTGCGACACTGTCGAGAATCACCGCCCAGCAGCGACATCTGGATGCCGATGCGCGTTTCAAGGTACAGGCGATGCAGGGTTATCCGTTGCCGCTGGTTGACGTGCGCGGCATCGGTGACGAGGGCGAGGTGCCATGGGACGGCAAGTCGGTCGGCGAAATACAGGTACACGGGCCCTGGATTACCGGCAATTACCACGGCGTCCCGGTGTCGGAAGAAAGCTTCAGCGCTGATGGCTGGTTGCGTACCGGCGATGTTGCTTCGATCGACGAACTGGGATTCATGAAAATCAGCGACCGCACCAAAGACCTGATCAAGTCCGGCGGAGAGTGGATCAGTTCGGTTGACCTGGAGAACGCCATCATGGGCCATCCGTCGGTACAGGAAGCCGCGGTGATCGCCGTGCCGCATCCGAAATGGTCGGAGCGGCCTCTGGCGGTGATCGTGCTGAAGGCGGGGCAGAAAGTCGGCGAAGACGAAATCAGGGAGTATCTTGGCAAGCATTTCGTCAAATGGATGGTGCCGGATGCCTATGCCTTCGTGGAGTCCATTCCGCGCACCTCGACAGGAAAGTTCCTGAAGACTGCGCTGCGTGAACAATTCCGGGAGTGGAAATGGGACGACTGAGTGTGCCGGTGCCGGTAAGCCAGGGGCTGGTGTATCAAGGACAGGTGGCGTATGAACTTTGAACTGACCGAAGAACAGAAGCTGATTCGCAGCGCCGCGCGCGATTTTGCGAGGGCGGAAATCCAGCCGATTGCCGCGCAGTGCGACCGGGAGGCGCGCTTCCCCCGAACGATCATGGATAAGGCGCGCGAAGTGGGCCTTGTGAATGTGACCGTCCCTGAAGCGTTTGGCGGGGGAGGGCTCGGCGTATTCGAATTGGCGCTGGTGACGCAGGAACTCGCGTGGGCTTGCGCGGGTATCAACGGCACGCTCAGTCTCAACAGTGTGATTGCCGACGTGTTTCATGTCGCCGGGACGGCGCAGCAAAGAGAGCAGGTGTTCCGGCGCCTGGCTAGCGGGGAGTTCGGCGGCTATGCGCTTACCGAACCGGCTGCCGGTTCCGACGTCTCCGGGATCACCGCGCGCGCCGTTCGCACCGGCGACACGTATGTGCTCAGTGGAAGCAAGGTATGGATATCGAATGCGCCTCTGGCCGGCTTTTTTGTCGTGTTCGCGAGAACCGACCCCGCTGGCGGTCACCGCGGCATCAGCGCATTTCTGGTTGAGCGAGACGCGCCCGGTTTGAGCGTTGGCGCGCCGCTGGGAAAGCTGGGCCAGCGCGCGGCACCCGCCGCGGAAGTGTTCTTTGAGGATGTCGCTGTGCCCGAAAGCGCGCGCATCGGCGACGAGGGCGAAGGCTTTCTGGTGGCGATGAAAGTCTTCGACCGGTCGCGGCCAATGGTCGCCGCTGGTGCGCTGGGCGTCATGCAGCGCGCGATTGACGAGGCGATCGAGTACGCCCGCACCCGGCGTACCATGGGCAAGCCGATTATCGAACACCAGGCGATCGG
>LJTS01000221.1 GCA_001304425.1 Betaproteobacteria bacterium SG8_40 | reverse complement strand
CGATTTCGATGAGTTCGTCGAGCGTAATGTCCGGCCTGTCGAGCATCGCAAGACAGGCGTCAACGACTTCTCCCAGATTGTGAGGCGGGATGTTCGTAGCCATCCCCACGGCAATTCCGGACGAGCCGTTAATCAGCAGGTTCGGTATTCTCGCCGGAAGCACGAGCGGCTCGAGTTCCTTGCCGTCGTAATTGGGGCCGAAATCAACCGTTTCCTTGTCGATGTCCGCCAGCAGTTCTGCCGAAATACGCGCCAGGCGGCATTCCGTGTAGCGCATTGCCGCTGCGTTGTCACCGTCGACCGAACCGAAGTTGCCCTGCCCGTCTACCAGCATGTAGCGCAGGCTGAAATCCTGCGCCATGCGCACCAATGTGTCGTAAATCGCGTTGTCGCCGTGTGGGTGGAATTTACCCATCACCTCGCCAACCACCCGCGCACACTTGACGTAAGGCCGGTTCCAGAGGGTATTAGCCTCGTACATGGCAAAAAGTATTCGGCGGTGAACCGGCTTCAGACCATCTCGGACATCGGGCAACGCCCGGCCGACGATCACGCTCATCGCGTAATCGAGATAGGAACGCCGCATCTCCTCTTCGAGGCTGATTGGCAGCGTTTCTTTGGCGAACTGCTCCATTGGGAAGATTCTGTCGGGTTGGCTTGATCAGCGCCCTGCGAGCGTCGCCGACTGGCGACACGTCATGACTGTTGTTCGCAGGAAATTCTTCGCCGCCATGCGGCTATAAGCATCTGAGACCAAGCGAAAAAGTCTAAAGATACCACACCGCGAACAACCGGCGCGAGATGGCAACGTACATTTTTTGCTTAACACCCTTCCGACAGGTCGATGCCGCGCCAGATACAGTATTCAATACGCAATATTCAACACCGGGATGTATGACACAATATTAGAGTTTAAGCCCTCTTTACCATCACTCAACGGAGACCATTGGGATGCAACAAAAAGCGAATCGCTTGCTACTGCTAATGATCGGCACTGCGCTGGCAGCGTGCTCTTCGACGTCTGAACAAGGAAGTTCCGGCATCGAAACGGAAGGAGAGGTTGTTGAATCAACGGTTCAGCCGCCGCCACCTGAACTGGCACCGGTACAGTACACCGAGGCAGAACTCGACGTTGGCGATCTCGGCCCTGTTGATTATGCCGATGAGACGGTGACGTACGACGAAGCGGTCACCGCCAGTGCCGACAGCGGCATCAGTGAGCCGGAAGAGTTTGCCGACGAGCCTATCGAGTTCCCGGTTACAACCTATGAGTTGCCGGAAGACACAGAGGTCGGCGACCTCGGGGCGATTGACACCCCGGCCGAAACGTTGACCTACACCGAGCAATATGTCGCCGACTCGGGCACTGGCGTCAGCGATCCGGAAGAGTACTCCATGGAAGAGGAAATCACTGACCTCGGCCCCATTGACACCAGCGACGAAACGATGACCTTCGCTGAGGAAAATGTGGCTGACGCAGGTCCTGGCGTCAGTGAGCCGGAAGAGTTTGCGATGGAAGAGGATGTCACCGAACTTGGCCCGGTCGAAACCAGTGACGAAACGATGACTTTTGCCGAGGAACCGCTCTACCAGGAAGAATCCGTCGGAGACGTGACGACCTACCAGTCGGTAACGGTGAATGCTGCAGCGCAGCCTCTTTTTGCCTTCGACAAGTCTGACATCCGCGCAGACGAACAGTACAAGCTCGAAAGCTTCGTGTCGGGACTGTCCAATGCGGATTTCGAAACCGTGTGGGTCGTCGGCCATGCTGACCGGATCGGCAGTGTTGAGTACAACCAGAAGCTCTCTGAGCGGCGGGCAGCATCGGTCAAGGCGTTTCTCGTCAAACTCGGAATCGGTGACAACAAGATCAATACAGCTGGCCGTAGCGAATTAATGCCGGTTACGACCGAAGCCGAGTGTGCTGGAGTACGCGGCAATGCCCTGATCGAATGCTACCAGCCCGACCGCCGTGTTGAAGTCTCCGTCAGCGCGGAGGTGGTTAAGGAAGTCAGCAACTGATCGGGGGCATCGCCTGACGGCTTGAAAGCGATTACAATTCGAAGCGTTTTAAAGCCCTGCTGATGCAGGGCTTTTTTTCGTCTACCTGTTTCATTACCGATGGAAAATCCAAAGAGTATCGATCTCGTAATCGAAGCCCCATGGATCCTGCCCGTTGAGCCTGCGGGCGTTCTCCTGGAAGAGCACGCCATCGCGGTCGACGCCGGGCGCATCGTCGAAGTCCTGCCGGCAGGCGCCGCAAGCCAGCGCTATAGAGCCCGATCGGTGAGACGCCTCGATCGTCATATTCTCATCCCGGGGCTGGTCAATCTGCACACCCATGCGGCGATGTCGCTGTTTCGCGGATTGGCCGATGACCTGGCGCTCATGGACTGGCTGTCGAAACATATCTGGCCGGCAGAGGGGCGGCACATCTCCGAGAAGTTCATTTACGACGGCACGCTGCTCGCGTGCGCGGAAATGCTCAAGAGCGGCGTCACCTGCTTCAACGACATGTACTTCTTTCCGGAACAGGCCGGTCGCGCCGCTCTCGAATGCGGCATGCGCGCCGCGCTCGGCATTGTCTTGATCGAGTTCCCCACCCCCTACGCCAGCGATGCGCAGGACTACCTGCGCAAGGGCCTCGCGGCGCGGGACAGCCTGAAAGGCGAGAGACTGCTCAGCTTCTGCATGGCACCCCACGCGCCCTACACCGTCTCGGACGACAGTTTCGGGAAGATTGTCACGCTGGCTGAACAGCTTGACTTGCCCATCCACGTGCATCTTCACGAGACCGCTGGAGAAATTGCCGAGCATCTCAAACAGCACGGCGTGCGCCCGCTCGAGCGGATGCAACGGCTGGGATTGCTGAGTCCTCGCCTGATTGCGGTGCACGCCGTCCACCTCACAAGTGTCGAGATTGCACTGCTGGCCGCTCAGGGATGCTCCGTCGCCCACTGCCCTGCCTCCAACCTGAAGCTGGCGAGCGGATTCGCGCAGGTCGGGAGCTTGCTCCGCGCGGGCGTCAACACAGGTATAGGAACGGACGGCGCCGCCAGCAATAACCGGCTTGACGTCCTCGGTGAACTTCGGCTCGCAGCGCTGGTAGCAAAAGCGCAAAGCGATGACGCGGTGACCTTGTCGGCACACGCCGCGTTGCGCATGGCGACACTGGATGGGGCCAAAGCACTGGGTCTCGACGGCGAGATCGGCTCGCTGGTGGCCGGAAAATGTGCCGACTTGACCGCAATCAACATGATTGATGCCATCGAACTCGCGCCGTGCTATGACCCGGTGTCTCACCTTGTCTATGCCGCGGGGCGGGAACATGTCAGTCACGTCTGGGTCGAAGGCAAGGAACTCGTCACAAATGGGCATCTCAATGCTATCGATCAGGGCCGCCTGCTTGCCAACGCAAAAGCATGGCAGCGACAAATCGCTGCCGTCGATTAAACGCCTCGCTGTGCCGGACTCGCAATGATCAACGTCGATCCCGCCGAACTGGACAAGTTCAGCCAACTTGCGCATCGCTGGTGGGACCCCACAAGCGAATTCAAGCCCTTGCATGAAATCAACCCGTTGCGGCTCGACTACATCGATGCGCTGGTTGACTTGCCGGGCAAGCGAGTGGTCGACGTCGGCTGCGGCGGCGGGATTCTTGCCGAGGCGATGGCCCGGCGCGGCGCTCATGTAACCGGCATCGACCTCGGTGAGAAAGCGCTCAAGGTCGCCCAGCTACACTTGCTCGAAAGTAAGTTGCCCGTCGACTACCAGCACGTTTCCGCTGAAGAATTTGCACAAAGGCAAGCAGGGCAATACGATGTTGTGACGTGCATGGAAATGCTCGAACATGTGCCGGACCCCGCGAGCACCGTGCGAGCCTGCGCGAAGCTTGCAAAACCCGGAGGTTGGTGCGTATTCGCCACCATTAGCAGGACCCCCAAGGCCTACGTGTATGCAATCATCGGCGCCGAATACGTGCTCAAGCTCCTTCCCAGGGGAACGCATGACTACGCCAGGTTCATCCGGCCATCCGAGCTTGCCAGGGATTGCCGGTCTGTCGGGCTAGAGGTGCAGGGCACGATCGGCATGCAGTACAACCCTGTCAGCAAGCGTTATTCGTTGGGAAAGGATGTCGCGGTCAACTATATACTGTGCGCGAGCAAGCCGGAAAAACAGGCAACCAGCCAACTGCAGCAACCAAAAACACAGGAGGAAGTTCGAAATGCAAACGATTAAATGGACAAGCGTTTTGGCGATACTAGTTGCGGTATCGATCCAGGGCTGCGCGCTGAAACCACAAAAACTGCATCTGGACCCGGAGATCGCGGTTACCGGCGATTCGGTGGCGACAGACACGCTGTTAGGTCTGTCGATCGTAGACGAACGGCCGACCACGCTGCTGGGCGAAGTTGGTGATCCCAACGCGGAAATGGTGCCGGTCAGCCTGGAAGAAGACTTTATACCCCTGCTGACGGAACGGGTCAGCGAGAGCGTCGAGAAGCGCGGCTTCAGCGTCGTGCCGACAAGCGATGCCATGACCCGCTCGCTGGTCATCAAGATTACCAGTCTCGTCCTGAACTCGGAAAAAACACCTTTCAATTTTCAGACGGAACTGCTGGCCGAAGTCACCGCCTCGGCGCGTAACGTAAATGACCGGTACGAGCGCCGCTATTATGTGCGCAGCTATCAGGAAACAGCCGGCCCCCCGTTCGAAAAACATAGCAACCAGCTGGTCAATGAAGCCGTGTCGCAGGCCTTGAGCGACATGCTCAACGACGACCGGCTGTTTGAAATGCTGGCGCTTTGACCAGCCCGCGAAAAATTCGCAACAGGAGCAACCGGTAACCAGCCACGGGGCTGGAACTCAACGCCAGTCCCGTTTCGCGACTGGCAACCGTCCAGAGGCATCTCGTGGCCTTGCACGGAGCTTGCGTACTCTGGATGGCCGGGGTACTGAACTCGGAAATCGTTTCGGTGTCTGATACACTGAGATCGGATTAGTTTGAAACGGGCTGTGAAGCCCAATAACAGTAAAGAGTAAGGGGGCGACCTGGTTTCGACGCGGGTTGCGAAGCAGTGTGGTGCATGCCAAGGTCCAGTCACCTTGTAAATCAGCTGGAAAACGTATAGTCGCCAACGACGAACGTTACGCTCTAGCCGCTTAATACCGGCTGGACTCCGCACCGGTTCTCTCACGGGCCGGGCTGGGCAACCAGCAGCGGAGCCATATACGTGAGATCGTGCTGTCCGGGGTTACTTCGTACGGCATTAAATTCAAGGTAACTCGTTGCGCTTCAGCCTGTCGGTCGGCGGTTGCGCGATTAAATCAAACGGCCAGACTAAGCATGTAGTACCGCCTGTGTAGGGCTTGCGGACGCGGGTTCGATTCCCGCCGCCTCCACCAAATAAGAAAGTCACCCTTGTGGTGGCTTTTTTATTTGGTGGCGGTGGTGTGGATGAGCACCCGCTGGTTCGACAAATCGATGTCCAGTGGACATCGGTTTGGACGTCATGCGCATTAGCGCAGTGACGGTCCTGAGGCGCGCATGCGGCGAAGGATGGCCGATCGCCCTGAGGCGAGCGGACACAATCCCGCTGTCACCTTTGCCACCACCCTCGCGGTGGCTTTTTTGTTTGGCGAAGCTGGTGCGGATGAGGCCACGCGTTCGGGTTCGACCATTCGAAGCCCGGTGGGCTTCGGATGGGACGTTATGCGCATCAGCGCAATGACGGTCCTGAGCCGCACGCGGCGAAGGATGGCCGGTCGCCGCGGGGCGATCCGGACACAAGACCGCCGCCTCCACCAAAATAGAAATGCCACCCTTGCAGTGGCATTTTTTGGTTTTGGCGGTGGTGTGGCTGAGCACCCGCTGGTTCGAAAACGAGCTTGCGAGTTTCAGTGCAGGCTAATGCGCCTTGGCGCCTTGGCGCGTTAGGCCGGAGCTACAAATCGATATCCAGTGGGCATCGGTTTGGACGTCATGCGTATCAGCGCAATGACGGTACTGAGCCGCATGCGGCGAAGAATGGCCGATCGCCCTGAGGCGAGCGGACACAATCCCGCTGTCACCTTTGCCACCACCCTTGTGGTGGCTTTTTTTGTTTGGCGAAGGTTGTGCGGATGAAAGCTCGTGTTCGGGTTCGACCATACGAAGTCCGGTGGACTTCGTATGGGACGCCATGCGCGGTGAGCGCACTGGAGGTCCTGAGCCGCATGCGGCGAGGGATGGCTGGATCGCCATCAGGCGATCTGGACACACCAGCGAGCACTGCTCTCGGAGCGCGCCCGCAGGGTGGTCTCAGGAATTTCGCTCCACGGCCTCAAGCGTATGC
>LJTS01000220.1 GCA_001304425.1 Betaproteobacteria bacterium SG8_40 | reverse complement strand
CAATTCGAACAACAGACCTTTTTCAGTGTGGTCGGGGCACGCGGGATAGCCGGGCGCCGGCCGAATGCCGCGATAGTTCTCCGATATCAGTTCCGCGACATCGAGCTTCTCGTCCCGCGCGTAGGCCCACCAGTCGGTGCGCACGCGGAGATGCATCAGTTCAGCCAGCGCTTCGGCCAGCCGGTCAGCCAGCGCCTTTAGCATGATCGCGTTGTAGTCGTCGTTCTTCGCCTCGTAGGCGGCAACGCGCTCGTCGATGCCGACGCCCGCGGTCACCGCGAAAGCGCCGAGATAATCGGCGACGCCGGTGTGTTTCGGCGCCACGTAATCGGCAAGACAGTGGTTGAAGCGATCGGCCGGCTTGACCATCTGCTGGCGCAGGAAGTGGAAGCGAGTAAGCACTTCGCTACGTGATTCGTCCGCGTAGACCTCGATGTCGTCGCCGACACTGTTCGCCGGATACAACCCCACTACCGCATTCGCGCGCAGCCAGCCTTCGTCGATGATGCGCGCCAGCATCTTCTGCGCATCGTCGAACAGATCGCGCGCCGCCTGCCCGACCACTTCGTCCTGCAGAATTTTCGGATAGCGGCCGGACAGTTCCCATGTCTGGAAAAACGGCGTCCAGTCGATCAGCCGGGCAATGTCGGCCAATGGGTAGTCGGGCAATACTTGCAGGCCCGGCTGCGCCGGCACCGGCGGACGGTACCGCGACCAGTCGGTCGGCACGCCATGCTCGCGCGCCGCGGCAATTGCATGGTGCGGGCCCTGGCCCTTCTTGCCCAGATGCTGGGCGCGGGTTTTCGCTGCATCGTCGCGAACCTGCGCGACGTAACCATCACGCAGATCCGCCGAAATCAGATTGGTGCACACGCCGACCGAACGCGAAGCATCCGGCACCCAGACGGTCGGGCCGGAGTAATTCGGCTCGATCTTCACCGCGGTATGCACCCGTGATGTCGTCGCACCGCCGATCAGCAACGGCATCGAGAAACCCTCCCGCTCCATTTCGCTGGCGACATGCGCCATTTCCTCGAGCGACGGCGTAATCAGCCCGGACAAGCCGATGATGTCGGCCTTCGTTTCGCGCGCCGTTTCCAGAATCTTGGCGGCGGGCACCATCACGCCGAGATTGACGACGTCGAAGTTGTTGCACTGGAGCACCACCGCGACGATGTTCTTGCCGATATCGTGCACATCGCCCTTGACCGTTGCGAGCACGATCTTTCCCTTGGGCTTGCCCGCATCGCCGGACTTCGCCTTCGCTTCTTCGATGTAGGGAACGAGGTGGGCCACCGCTTCCTTCATGACGCGCGCGGACTTCACCACCTGCGGCAAGAACATCTTGCCGGCGCCGAACAGATCGCCCACCACGTTCATGCCGTCCATCAGCGGCCCTTCGATGACATGGATCGGCTGGTCCGCTGCCTGGCGCGCCTCCTCCGTGTCTTCGATGATGTAGGTGGTGATGCCTTTTACCAGCGCGTGGGTCAACCGTTCTCCCACGGTGCCTTCGCGCCAGGACAAGTCCTCGCGCGTGACTTTCCTGTCGGCGGTGTAGCTCTCGGCAAATTCAACGAGCCGTTCGGTTGCGTCAGCGCGGCGATTGAACAGCACATCCTCGACGCGCTCGAGCAAGGCCTTGTCGATATCCTCGTAAACGCCCAACTGGCCCGCGTTTACGATGCCCATCGTCATGCCGGCCCTGATGGCGTGATACAGAAATGCGGTATGAATCGCTTCGCGAATGCCGTCGTTGCCGCGGAAGGAAAACGAAATATTGGAAACGCCGCCGGAAACACTGGCAAACGGCAGATTCTCCTTGATGTATCGCGTGGCCTCGATGAAATCAATCGCGTAGTTCGCGTGCTCTTCGATACCCGTTGCCACCGCGAAAACATTCGGGTCGAAAATGATGTCTTCCGGCGGGAACCCGACCTCGTCGACCAGCAGCCGGTAGGCGCGGGTGCAGATCTCGTTGCGCCGATCGAGCGTATCGGCCTGACCTTTTTCGTCGAAGGCCATGACGATAGCGGCCGCCCCGTAACGGCGCGCCAGTTTCGCCTGCCGGATGAATTCCGCCTCGCCTTCCTTCATGCTGATCGAATTCACCACCGGCTTGCCCTGCACGCATTTCAGGCCGGCCTCGATGACGTCCCATTTGGACGAGTCGAGCATCGCCGGCACACGGGAGATGTCCGGCTCGGAAGCAATCAGGTTCATGAAGCGCTTCATGGTCGCGGCGGAATCGAGCATCGCCTCGTCCATGTTGACGTCGATGATCTGCGCGCCGTTCTCGACCTGCTGGCGCGCCACCGACAGCGCTTGCGGGAAATCGCCCGCGACAATCAGGCGCGCGAAGGCGCGTGACCCGGTTACGTTGGTGCGCTCCCCGACGTTGACGAACAGCGAATCCTTGCCGACGTTGAGCGGCTCGAGCCCCGACAGGCGCAGTTTCTTCTCGATCGTTGGCGGCGTTCGCGGCTCGACATGTTCCAGGCGTTTCGCGATCTCGCGAATGTGCGCCGGCGTGGTGCCGCAGCAACCGCCGGCGATGTTGAGAAAACCCGCTCTGGCGAACGCCTCGAGAAAAGACGCGGTGTACTCCGGGTCCTCGTCATATTCGCCAAACGCATTCGGCAGACCCGCGTTGGGGTGGAGGCTGGTGCGCACACCGGCCACGCGGGAGAGGTCCTCAATGTGCGGGCGCAGGTCCTTGGCACCGAGCGCGCAGTTCAAGCCGATGCTGACCGGCCTGGCGTGGGCTACCGAATTCCAGAATGCTTCCGGCGTCTGTCCGCTGAGCGTGCGTCCGCTGGCATCGGTAATGGTTCCGGACACCATGACCGGCAGCGAAATGCCATGGGTTTCAAAATAACCGTCGATTGCAAACAGCGCCGCCTTGCAGTTGAGCGTATCGAATACCGTTTCCACCATCAGCACATCGACACCACCCTCGACCAGCCCGTTGACCGATTCGGTGTAGCACGCAACCAGTTCGTCGAAGCTGACATTGCGAAACCCGGGATCGTTGACGTCCGGGGAAATCGATGCGGTGGCATTGGTCGGGCCCAGCACGCCGGCCACGAAACGCGGCTTGCCGGGGGTGGCTTTGCTCCAGGCGTCGGCACGCTCGCGCGCCAGCCTTGCCGCTGCGCGGTTCAGTTCAACCACCCTGTCGGTCAATCCGTAATCGGCCATCGAAACCGAATTGGAGTTGAAGGTGTTGGTTTCGATGATGTCGGCGCCGGCTTCCAGAAACGCTTCGTGAATGCCGGCGATGACTTTTGGCTGGGTCAGCGTCAACAGGTCGTTGTTGCCGCTCTGGTCACAGTGATGGTCGTGAAAGTGGTCGCCGTGGTAGTGCTCGCGGGTAAGCTTGTGACCTTGAATCATGGTGCCCATGGCACCATCGAGAATCAGAATGCGCTCGGCAAGCCGCTCGAGAAATAACTTCTTGCTGTCAACCGACTTCAAATACAGTCCCCTGAAATACAAAAAAACCCGGCCGCTAAAGCAGTCGGGTTTTATTCCCACGCTTTAGCCACATTTATTAAGCGCCTGCAAGCTGAGAATCAAATCGGCGCGATTCGGGGGAAAGTTAACCTGTCGCGGAATCGCTGTCAATTCGGGCCCGGTGCGGTTCCGGGGTTGTGCGTCTCTGAATGCGCAGTTCGGCGCCCGGGAGACGCACGCAATCTCCGTTCCATCCATCGCGTTCGCAGATGACAAATGTGTGTCATCGAGATAAACGGCGTCTGCAGTCCCGGGGTGTCGTCATCTTTGCTCGTCCATGTGTTGCACTATGCGCTGCGGCAAGCGGTGAGTAAACTACGCAAGCAACCAGAACAAGGATGACAAAGGTGTGTCAATTCATGATCGTGTATCCGGGCGGACGGAAGTTTTCTCGTCCCGATGGCGGCATTACCGGTAAACGCGGGGGTGAAATGCCGGGTTTCACGATTTTCGGAGCCGACTCCATTCGCAAGCCCGCAAATTGGCACCAGCGTTCGACATTCGCATGCTGAAGTCGCTGCAAACGAAAATTCCACCACCGGTAGTAGCGTTACTCGTCGCCACCGCCATGTGGGGCATTGCCAACGCGACCGTCGACACGGGCGCGCCGGCGCTCCTGCGGTTGCCACTGGCAGGCTTTCTCACCGCTGTCGGTGCATTGTTCGATCTCTCGGCGCTGCTCGCATTCCATCGCGCCAGAACCACCATCAACCCGATGAAACCAGGCGCCACCACCACTATCGTTCAGTCAGGCGTGTACCGGGTGACGCGAAACCCGATGTACGTCGGACTCGTGTGTTTTCTGTGTGCGTGGGCAGCGTACCTGTGGTCGGGCTGGGCAGTGCTGGGTCCGGTTGCGTTTGTCGCCTATATCACCGCCTTCCAGATCCTGCCGGAGGAAAGAATGCTGGAACAATTGTTCGGCGCCGAATACCGGGACTACAAGGAGAAGGTGCGCAGATGGCTATGATGGACCCCGATTACTGCACTGAGCGCCGATGGCCGAATACGCCCGGCTTCCCGCCTGGCAGCGGTCGGACCCGGTCCGCCAGCGCCGGACGTTTCGAGTTTCCACATCGTGCCGAAAGGAAGCAATCGTGAACCGCCCGATCAATGCAGGTGTTGCACGCCATGTCGGCAACTACAGCGACGCCGTCGAAATCAAGGACGCCAGCCGCATCGTCTATGTGTCGGGCACGCCTGGCATTGACCGCGACAATGGCAAATTGCCCGAAGGTTTCGCAGAACAGGCCGACCTTGCCTGGCAAAACATCATCCGCATCCTCGGGGAAGCGGACATGGGCGTCGAGAATATCGTCAAGCTCACCCAGCACCTGATCAGGCGCGAAGATCTCACGGCGTATCGCGACATACGCGCCAAATATCTCGGCAAGTGCGCGCCGGCATCCATGCTGACTTTCCTGCCGGGACTGGTGTGGCCCGACATGCTGATCGAACTGGAAGTCGTCGCAGCGAAGTAATCCACGAATGAACAACATGCCGACAGCATCCCATCCGTCCGGAAACATGGACGCCGAGAACACCTATCAGGTCTTCGACTGGCTTTGGACTTCCGGCCAGCTTTCCCGGCAAGACATAGCCAAGCTGCCTGCACTGGGTATTGGTGCGGTGATCAATCTCGCGCCGCCGACGTCGTCCAATGCGCTGGCCGGCGAAGCGGAACTGGTTACCCGGCAGGGCGTGGCCTACGTGCAGATACCGGTCGATTGGGAGAAGCCCGATCCGGCACAGTTCTTCCAGTTCGTGCACGTCATGAAGGCGTTCGAAGGGCGCAAGGTGTGGGTGCACTGCGCGAAGAACATGCGGGTTTCCGCATTCGTGTACCTGTACCGCCGGTTCGTTCTCGGTGAAGCGGAAGACGCGGCAACGTTCCCGATGCGCGAGATCTGGCAGCCGAACGAGGTTTGGCAGAAGTTCATCGGCGACGT
>LJTS01000219.1 GCA_001304425.1 Betaproteobacteria bacterium SG8_40 | reverse complement strand
TCGAGGAGAAGTTCGATTTCGCGCAGATGGTGCGGCGAGTGGTCAGGCCGCGCATTCTGATCTACACGGCCGTGCTCTGGACCATCATCATTGCGGCCGGCCTGACCCTGGGCAATCGCGTGCCGGTGAAAGTCGACGTCATCCGCGACCGGATCACGATGGCGGCACCCGATGATCCGCAGGTGCAGAACGTCTACCGACTGGCGATCATGAACACGTCGGAGCAGTCCCGGCAGTTCCGCATCTCGGTCACCGGACTTGAAGGCCTGGCGCTCGAGGCCGAAGCCCAGCCGGTCACGGTCGGCGGGGCGAGCCAGCGCGTGATCCCGGTTCGACTGCGGGTTGACAAAGAGAAGACCATCCCCGGAGCAAACCCAATCGTCTTCACCGTCGAGACGGTAGGTACGGAGGAGCCGATAGTGATCACGGAACGCGCGACCCTGATCGCGCCGAAGACTGAATGAGGTTGTACAAATGACTACACGGACGATCGATCAACATGTTGTGCGCTGGTACCGTGAGCCGTGGCCATGGATCCTGATCGGATTGCCGGCAAGCGCCGTCATAGCCGGCATCGTTACCCTGGTAATCGCGGTAAGGAACGAGGACGGGCTCGTCGCGGAGGATTACTACAAGCAGGGACTGGCAATCAACCAGGTCATCGAGCGCGAACAGCGGGCGGTGCAAATGGGACTGAAAGCACAGATGCTGGTTGCAGACAACAACATCCGTATCCATCTCGACGGCAGCGGCGAGCGGCCGGGCCGCATCGTGGTGCGCTTCGTTCATCCGACGCGCGCCGGCGAGGACCGCGAGATCGAGCTCACGCCAGTGGCTCCGGGCTGGTACCAGGCAGTCCTGCCCGACCTGGCCCAGGGACGTTGGCGCCTGCAGATCGAGGATGGGGATACGACCTGGCGCCTTACGGGTGTGTGGACGACCAATCAGAAATCCCTGTTGATTTCGGCTGTGGATGTTTCCTGACGGAAGGAGAGCGTGACGATGCAGCGGCTAATATGGATCCTCTGGCCTTCCTTCATTGTCGGCGGGATAGCCGAGGCCCTGTTCTTCACGGCTTTTGACCCGCAAGACCTGATGCTCTTCGGCGATCCGGTCACCTGGAGCCGGGAGGCTGTTTACTCGGTCGGATTCTTCGTTTTCTGGGCCGTCTGCGCTGCCTCGAGCGCAGCGACCTGCTTCCTGCAGCGCTCTTCCGGGCAGATCAACCGGTAACCGGCCAGCCCGGGCGCAACCGCCCCGGCGCCGGAGCCGCTGCTGGTTGCTGATCATGTGATCTACATCAGATATTTGTCCCGCGGCTTTGCTTAGAGTCTTGTCCCGTTATGAGGGCACTCATGAAAACAATTACCGGAATCGCGATGCAAGGCATCGCCGCAGGCTTTTTCGGGCTTGCCGCCGCTACTGCAATCGGACAGGAACTGGAGACCGAGGAAGTTCGCCTCCGTGATGTCGACATCACGTATTCGGTGGAAGCGGTCGTGGAGGCGATCAGGCAATCCACCGTCTCGGCACAGGTGACCGGGCGCGTCGTGGAAGTGAATTATGACGTCGGCGATTACGTCAAGCGCGGCCAGGTTATCGTGCGGATCGACGAATCGGAAGCGAAGCAAGTCGTCGTTGGCAGCGAAGCCCAGGTGGCCCAAGCCGAAGCCGCCTACAAGAATGCCAAACGGCGGCTCGACCGGGCGCGCGAACTCGCCGCCGAAAATTTCATCAGCAAGTCCGCGCTCGATAATGCCGAAGCCGAGTTTCGCGTCGAAGAGGCGAGACTGAAAGCAGCCAGGGCGGCGCAGAGCCAGGCTGCAACGACGCGCAGTTACACGGTCGTCGAGGCCCCTTACAGCGGTGTCGTATCGGCTCGTCTGGTCGAGGTCGGTGAAATGGCGACGCCCGGCAAGCCCCTGATGACCGGCTTCGATCCCGGGGCCATGCGCGCGACGGCCAGCGTACCGCAGTACAAGGTTGCCGAGGTACGCGAGAGCCCGCGGGTCAGCGTGGAGATTCCGTCGCTCAATCGCTGGATCGAAGGCAGCGGGATTACGGTGCTGCCGTCGGCGGATCCGCGCACCCACGCCACGAGCGTGCGCGTGAACTTGCCCGGCGATCAGAAAGATCTCTATCCGGGTATGTTCGCACGGGCCCATTTCACCATCGGCCGTGCGCGCAAACTGGTGGTGCCGGCCGCCGCAGTGGTACGTCGCAGCGAAGTAGCCGGCGTCTACGTATTGGGCGAAGACGGGCGGTTCAGGTTCAGACAGGTCCGGCTCGGCGAACCGGCCGGGCAAGGGCTCATCGAGGTATTGGCCGGTGCGATGGTCGGCGAGCGGGTCGCGCTCGATCCGGTCAAGGCCGGGATGTTGACCAACCCCCGATGACAGCAATCGTGGCGCAGTCGAGCCACCAAAAAACACAGGAGTCATGGCAATGGCGCACATAGTTATTCTGGGGGCGGGCATCGGCGGTATGCCGATGGCCTACGAGATGCGCGAAACGGCGAGGCCTGAAGACAAGATCACCGTTATCTCGAATACGGCAACCTTCCACTTCGTACCGTCCAATCCCTGGGTGGCCGTGAACTGGCGCGGACGCAAGGACATCGAGTTCGAGGCCGCCCCTTATCTCGCGAAGAAGAACATCGAATTCATCGCCGTCGGCGCAAAACGCGTGCATCCGGACCGGAATGAAGTTGAACTGGCGGACGGCAGGCATGTTGGTTACGACTTTCTGATCATTGCGACCGGACCGAAACTCGCGTTCGACGAAGTGGACGGCCTGGGGCCTGAGCGAAACACGCAATCGATTTGCCATGTTGACCATGCGGTTCACGCCGGCAAGGCGTGGGAGAAATTTGTGGCCGACCCGGGGCCGATCGTCGTTGGCGCGGTGCAGGGCGCCTCCTGCTACGGACCGGCGTACGAATTCGCCTTCATCATGGACACCGACCTGCGCAAGCGCAAGATTCGCGACAAGGTGCCGATCACGTTCGTCACCGCGGAGCCATACATTGGCCATCTTGGCCTGGGCGGTGTCGGTGACTCGAAAACGCTGCTCGAATCGGCAATGCGCGATCGAAACATCAAATGGATCTGCAATGCCAAGACGACAAGAATCACCGAAGACAAGGCGTTCGTGACCGAACACGATGACGTGGGGGCGGAAAAGCGAACGCATGAACTGCCTTTCAAGTACTCGATGATGTTGCCCGCTTTCAAGGGGATCGATGCCGTGTTCGGCGTCGAAGGGCTCGCCAATCCGCGCGGCTTCGTTCTGATCGACCAGCATCAGCAGAACCCGACTTACAGGAATATCTATTCGGTGGGGGTTTGCGTGGCGATACCACCTGTCGAGCAGACTCCGGTTCCCACCGGGGCACCCAAGACCGGTTACATGATCGAGTCGATGGTTACCGCAACCGCTCAGAACATCCGCGAACAACTCGACGGCAGGGAGCCCACCCACAAGGCGACGTGGAACGCGGTGTGCCTTGCCGATTTTGGCGATACCGGTGTGGCGTTCGTCGCGCTGCCGCAGATTCCGCCGCGAAACGTGAACTGGTTCGCGCAGGGCAAGTGGGTGCACCTCGCCAAGGTAGGGTTCGAGAAATACTTTCTGCGCAAGATGAAGAAAGGTACAACCGAGCCACTGTACGAGAAGATGGTGTTGTCGACGCTGGGCATAGCGAAATTGAAGAAATGACAAAAGGAGCATCAAGGTGTGGCTGAAACATTGTCTTGTTGCGGGCAGTTTGCTGGCGCTCGCGGGTGCGACCGGCGGTTCGCTGGCCCAGCAGGAGGGCGGCGCAGGCCAGGGACAGAACCCACAACAGGAACGGGTGCAATCCGAGATCCGTGAAGCCGAGCGGCTCGAGTACGAGAGGCGGATGCGCGAAGCGGGTAGTGAGCAGGAGAGAGAGCGTATCCGGCTCGAACATCAGCGCAAGATGCAGGAGCGGGAGAAGCAGGAAGGCAAAACGCCGCCCGCCGGATCGTCGGGAAAAAAGAAGGGGCAGGGCGGCGGTGGCGGACCCAAGCGCTAGGCACGCCGCCGGGCGGCGCTGCCGGATGACACGGACCGTTAACCTGCAGTCAACGGCAGCGGGTACTCGCGGTACCGCGGACCGCATCTGAGCGATGGGCATCTCCGGACGCATTGCAGCGTACTTTCTCGACAACAGGCTCACGCCGCTGATCGCGGTGCTGGCGGTGTTGCTCGGCTTGTTTGCCGTACTGGTCACGCCACGGGAGGAAGAACCGCAGATCAACGTGACGATGGCGAACGTCTTTATTCCGTTTCCGGGGGCGGCTGCCCGAGACGTAGAGGCACTGGTCGCAACGCCCGCCGAGCAGGTGCTGTCGCGTATGTCGGGCATCGATCATGTTTATTCGGTATCCAGACCCGGGATGGCAGTGCTCACCGCGCAATTCAAGGTGGGTGTCGCGCACGAAACAGCCGTCGTGCGCCTGTTCGAGACGATCAATTCGCACAGCGACTGGGTATCGCCGCAACTCGGGGTTGGCCAGCCGGTCATCAAGCCCGTTGGCATCGACGATGTTCCGGTGGTGACGCTGACGCTGTGGACAGCCGATCCGCAACGAGGCGCGTTCGAACTCGAACGGGTGGGACACTCTGTTGAACCCGAACTGAAGCGGGTCTCAGGTACGCGGGACGTTTATACACTCGGTGGCCCGGGGCACGTAGTCCGTGTGCTGCTCGACCCGGAACGCATGGCGGCATTCGATATCAGCGCCCATGATGTCGCGGTAGCGTTGCAGGTCGCAAACGCGTCACAGCCGGCAGGGAGCCTGACGCACGACAACCAGGAAGTGCTGGTTCGCACCGGATCGTATCTCGCCAGCGCTGCGGACGTGAGACAACTGGTGATCGGCGTCCAGGGAGCACGCCCGATCTTCATCGACGACGTCGCGCGCGTGGAAGACGGTCCGGACCAGCCGTCACGATACGCATGGTTCGGCAGCGGGCCTGAAGCTGCTCAGAAGGGCGTTCAGATCCCGGGTGAACATCCGGCCGTCACCGTGGCCATTTCCAAGAAGGCTGGCGAGAACGCGGTCGATGTTGCCGAACGCGTGATTGAGCAAGTGAATCTGCTGAAGGGCACCATCATTCCCGACGGTGTGGAAGTGACGGTAACCCGCAATTACGGCGCAACCGCCAACGACAAGGCGGTGAAGCTGATACAGAAGCTCGTTTTCGCAACCATTTCGGTCGTCGCGCTGGTGTTTTTCGCGCTTGGCTGGCGCGAAGCCGCGATCGTCGGCATAGCGGTCGTGTTGACCCTGGCGGCAACCCTGTTCGCATCCTGGGCATGGGGTTTTACGCTGAACAGGGTGTCGCTGTTCGCCCTGATCTTTTCGATCGGCATACTGGTCGACGACGCTATCGTTGTGGTCGAGAACATCCACCGGCGCCGCGGATCGTCGGCAGGCGGATTGCGAGGCATCATCCCCGAA
>LJTS01000218.1 GCA_001304425.1 Betaproteobacteria bacterium SG8_40 | reverse complement strand
AGAATCGTTCCGCCAACCTGGGACAGCAGTGTGTCGAGCGCTGCCATGTAGTCCTTGTACAGCCGGCCATCGGGAAATGCCGCTTCGGGGTTGTATTTGTTGAGGTTGAGCATGAACACTGGTCCGTCAGCGCCGCTCTGCGCGATTTTCCTGAACTCGTCGATCTCGCTGGTATTAGCGTGGGGCAGGTCGGACATGAGTTGGGATCCTTTTCGTAAGATTTGCAAATAGTCGCGGAGGTCTGGCCCCGGGGCGCGGTTGAAACCGAAATTGTCCTTGCCAAGGACACATCAGGAAGACGTCAAACCTGATGCCCTAGTAGCTTACTCAATACCGGGCGGATTTGCGCAGTGCGGAAATTCGGAAACTGCTCGAATAATTCGGTTCTCGTTAGCGGCATTTCTTCCTCCTGCCATGCCGCGATCCGTTGGCTCGATGCCCTTAGTGCAACGGCGTCGTAGTACCGACTCAAGCGCTCATCGAATGCGGTGATGTCCAGACTGGGCATCGAGAGCATCTCGGCGAAGGCCTTTCCTGCCACCAGCAACTGGAATAGCTGGAAGTCGGGCATGCGCGGCTCGGACCCGAGGAGATACGGCGACAGCGCCGCGGAACGCACTATCCGCAGCAGCCCATCCTTGACCCGGATCATCGACAATTTCGAGAACACTTCCGATTCCGCCTTGCACTGGAGTTTCAGCGGATTGGGAAAATAGCCGCCGACGACCAGCCAATTGAAAAAAGGCCCGCTCACGGAAAAAGTAAGGAAATCGTTCAACGCGTCAATTCGCGCGCACAGCTTCGCGTCATCGCACGGATATAGTTTTCTGCTGGTCTCGTGCGTTCGCGCCAGATACCTGCATATTGCCTGGCTTTCGGAAATTGCGGTACCGTCTGGCTCAATCAATGTGGGGATCTTGCCCAGCGGATTACGGGCCTTGTGTGCGTCCGACTGAACGTCACCCGTGAACGGAGACACCCGCGCGTATTCAAAAGGGAGATCCGATTCGATCAGGCACTGTGCCGCAAAGGACAGGAACGGCGATGCCCAGAAACCAAACAGGACTCGTTTGCCACTTTCTTTAGACATCACGTATTCCTTGTGTCGATCAAAGTTGCATGCCGATCGAATAGTGTGATTTCCGGCAAGGTTGCTTCTTTATCCATGGCCGGCGCGCTAAGAAACCGACTGCAGCGACGCGGGGATTGGATTCCCCTTTTTCCACCTAACGACCTCGGCCAAGTGAGCACGGTTGCCCCTGCCGCTTTTCGTTTTCGATCACGCAAATCCAGCCCCCGGACAACCTTGATGGTATGCCCATCATCTTTGCAAGGCTTGGCGCTTTCATAGGGCAAGCCATTTGTTCTCGACGGGAAGGCCGTCCATGTCACCCCGGAACATGAACACCGGCCCATCACCGTTCTTGAGGACTCAATTGCACTTAGACAAAACCGCGAATCTGCATTTTGCGCTGGTCTGGCCCTGTACGCATTTGGGACACGCTATCGCCCGGCGCGGATTTCTTCTCCCGGGCGCACATTCGGTTTCAGCGCGCCATCCTTGATTACCGGCTGTCCGTTGACAATGACATGGACGAAGCCTTCGGATACCAGGCTGTTCGTTCCGGCTTCGTATCCTGCTTTGCCGTTCACGGTGTCCGGGTCGAAGATCGTGATGTCAGCGCGAGCACCTGCCTGAAGCCTCCCGCGCTTCGCCATCGAGGGCACAAAAGGTTCGAGGAACTTTGCCTGCAGATAAGCCGTCTTTGCGATGATTTGCGGCATGGTCAGGCTGCCGTCGTCGATGGCGATTCGCAGATAGGTGCCGAATGTGCCGGCGCTGCGGGGGTGGCCCATCCCGGCGCCGAAGGGCGCGTCGAATGGCAGCGATTTTCCATCTGCATCCACCAGGGGCATTCCGTCGCTGGCGATGATCACATCCGGATGAAGCACCGCTGCCAGCATGTCCTTCTCCTTGATGTGCTCCATCAGGAAGAATCCGTCGGGCCTTTCGCTGCGATACTTGTTGAATGTCTCCTCGGTGAGCGTTTCGCCTGTTTCCACCCAGATCAGGTCGCCATATTCCATGCCGGTGCGTTCCTGCCAGCCGGGTGACAGGATCTCCGTTCCAATAAACGTGGAGCCCTTGACGTAGGGAAAAGCCTCGCCGAGAATCGTCGCCCCATTGGCATTGGCAGCGTCGATCATGTCCAATGCGGCCGGCGTATCCGACAGCGCGTTCGTCGGCACGTGATGCAATAGAAGCGGGATGTTGTAGGCGAGCGCCAGGGCGATGAACTCCTCCTGGCCCAACACGCCGCTTGGTGCACTGTTGCTGAGATAACGCGGGTGCGTCGTCAGGAAGCTTCCCTTCCCAGCAGCTATCCGTGCCATGCGCGCAATGCCTTCGCTGCGCGCGTTCGGATAATAGCCAACCATGACACCGATTCCGATACCGCCGTCGTCGATTCCGCCACGAACCAATTCGTCAATCTCGTCCAACTGTTCGTCGGTGGCCAGTTGCGACGCCCATTTATTGCCCGTCGCCGCGGCCTTTTCAAGGGAATGGGTCATCATCGGACTGCCATGGGCGTCGACCCCGTCCATCAATAACAGCCTGGCCGCCGAGTGACCGACCGACGTGCCATAGTTGGAAAGCGAGACTCCGGCCTTGGCATCAAAATACTCCGGGACCGGCAACGCACCACCCTCCAGATCCATCTGTGTCGTCCGGCCATCGAAGATCGAAACCTTCTCGCTATAGGGATCCTGACCGTGCGCGTGGAGATCGATGAAGCCCGGCGCTGCGACCAGACCGGTGGCGTCGATCACGACCGCACCCGTGATGGCGCTAGGTGTGACGATGGAAATATCTTTGCCGATGATGCCGATGTTGCGCACCTGGTCGAGCATCGTCGCCGGGTCGACCACACGAGCCCCGCGTATCACCAGATCATAGTCCCGGGCAAGACTCACGTTGACAATGCAAGTTGTTGCAAGGATGGTTGCAACAGCGCAAGCGGCGAGCTTTCCCTTCATGGCACTTGCTCCTTTTGCGGCAGGTTTTCCGTTACTTGTACTTTATTGCGGCAAGAATATTCTTTTACAGCGCTCTTATTCTGGCGCATTCCGCAATATCGTAACAGGTGATCAAACGGCCGCGAGCAGAGGAAAGCGCGGGCTGCCCCTTACACTATCCTTGCAAAGTCTGGCGCAGCGCGTCGTCGAGCATTGCCAGCATCGTATCGATTTCCTCTTGCGACACATTGAGCGCGGGCATGAAGCGCAGCAGATGTGGCCGCGGCGCGTTCAGCAACAATCCGGCTTCAAGTGCGATCTCCGTGACCGTCGATGCAATGTCTATTTTCAGGTCGAGCGCCACCAGCAAGCCGCGACCGCGCACTTCGCCGAGCCCATGGCGGGCAGACAGCTCCGACAAGCCTTTCATCAGGTAGGTGCCGCGCGTTGTTACGCCCTCCAGGAAACTGGGCGCGAGCACCGCGTCCATGACCGCGCTACCGACGGCGGCCATCAGCGGATTGCCATTGAACGTGCCGCCCTGGTCGCCGTGTTCGAAACATGACACGGCCTGCGTTGCGACGAGTGCGGCGAGCGGGACGCCACCGCCCAGCATCTTGCCCAGCGTCATAATGTCCGGCGCGATACCGGCATGCTCGTAGCCCCACAGCATTCCGGTACGGCCAACCCCGGTCTGGATTTCGTCCACCACGAGCAGCAACTTATGTTGCCGCGTCAATTCGCGCAGATCTCGCAGGAACGCGTCCGCCGCGGTGATAACACCGGCCTCGCCCTGGATGGGTTCCAGCATGACGGCGACGGTATTACCGGTGATCAGGCGTTCGACCGAGGCAAGATCGTTGAGCCTGGCCTTCGGAAATCCCGGGACCTTCGGCTCGAACCGTTCCTGAAAACCCGGCTTGCCGGACGCGGACATGGTCGCCAGTGTGCGCCCATGGAACGAATCCTGAAAGGTGATGATCTCGTAGGCACCGCCCTTGTTCAGCGCGCCCCACTTGCGGGCGAGCTTGATGGCGCCCTCGTTCGCCTCCGCGCCGCTGTTGGCGAAGAACACTTTCTGAAAACAGCTGTGTTCCACGATCCGCCGTGCGAGCTGCATCGATGGTTCGTTGTAGAACGCGGGACTGGGCGTGATCAGCTTTCTCGACTGCCCGGCAAGTGCATCGGCGATCACCGACGGGCTGTGGCCGAGACAGTTCACGGCCCAGCCCTGGACGAAATCAAGATAGCGTTTGCCGTTGTGGTCCCAAAGCCAGGACCCCGCGCCGCGCACGAATACCAGCGGCGGCCGGGCGGTGATATCCATCAGTGTATTGACGGGGAATTCGTCGAATCTCATCTACGATCCTCAGGGTGCGTACTTACTTGAGCTCGATCTCGACAAATACAAACTCACTGTCATTCACATTGACGATGTTATGTTCGACGCCGGCAGGGCGCGTATAGGTTTGCCCCAACGCAAGCTTGTTTTCCACTGGGCCCGTTGCCGTCTCGGCCAGTAGCGTTCCGGCTGTCAGGCACACCACAACGTAGTCGTAGTTGTGACGATGCCAGCCGGTTTCGGCGCCCGGTTCGAACCGCCACTCAGTGATGATGACGCGTTCGTCTTCCTGTAGTCGTGTACTGATCGCTTGAGGTCGTGTATTAGTCATCGCTGTTTGCATGCCCTAACGTGCACAATCATCGGCGCGCGTGGCTGTTCCGCGTCCGATGTATCGGGTTGTTGGATGGTGCCAGGTGATTGGCGCAATTGGTCAGCAGCACGTCGCCACTCTCATACGATCAGGTCGGCCAGGCTCTTCATGTCCTGCACGACGATGTCCGGCTGGTGCGGCGTGCCGCCGAAGGGCCGCTTGCGCCGGTCGATGAACGCCGTATGCATGCCTGCGGACTTCGCCCCGATGCAGTCGAAGGCGTGGTTGGCGACGAACAAGACTTCGTCCATTCGAACGCTGATGAGCTCGGCGGCCTTGGTGTAGGTTGCCACGTGAGGCTTGAACGAATTCGCGGCGGCGACAGAGATCACGGCATCGAAGGGAATTCCGTGAAAGGCTTTCGCTGTTTCCAGCATGTCCGGGTCGCCGTTCGACAGCACGGCAATCTTGTAACGCGTCTTCAGACGTGCCAGTGCCTCGGGCACGTCCGGGAAGGGTTTGAGCCGCTCAATCTGCGCAACCAGGTAGCGGACCTCTTCCATCGTGTAGGGAATCCCCGCGCGCTCCAGGGTATAGCCGACTGCCCGTTGCCCGATCTCGCGGTACGAGGTGTGCTCGCGGTGCAGGAGCGCATCGATCATGGAATTCTCAAAGTGGGTGCGCCGCCACCAGGTCACGAACGCGTCCGGCCGACCATTCCACTTTTTCTTTCTCAAGTAGGGCGTGACCACCTCGGTTAATCCCTTCTGCATGTCCACGACCGTGCCGTACTGGTCGAACATGCAGACCTTGATCTTC